>CAZJCI010000208.1:0-3733 GCA_964544455.1 uncultured Oscillospiraceae bacterium | reverse complement strand
TTAATATGTCAGAAGAAATACTCACCTCGTCAAATTTTATTCACGACGAAATCCAAGAAGACCTCGAAAAAGGAATATGCAAAAAGGTACACACACGTTTTCCGCCGGAACCCAACGGCTACCTTCACATAGGAAGCGCAAAGGCAATTTGGATAAACTCAATGACGGCAAAAAAATACGGCGGTTTGTTTAATCTCCGATTCGACGATACTAACCCCGCAAAAGAGGATAACGAATTTGTGGAATCCATAAAAGAAGATTTGCATTGGTTGGGTGCCGACCCAACGGGCGGCATATTCTACGGCTCCGATTATTTCGACAAATGCTATGAATACGCCGTAAAGCTCATAAAAGACGGTAAAGCATACGTATGCGATCTTTCGGCAGACGAAATGCGAGAATACCGCGGAACACTCACCCACCCCGGAAAAGACAGCCCATATCGAAACAGAAGCGTTCAAGAAAATTTGGAACTTTTCGAAAAAATGAAAAACGGCGAATTTCCGGACGGCTCCAAAACGCTCCGAGCAAAAATCGATATGTCCTCCCCAAGTATGAATATGCGTGACCCGGCAATATACAGAATAATCCACGTAACACATCACCGTCAGGGCAACAAATGGTGCATTTATCCGCTTTACGATTTTGCACACCCCATTCAGGACGCCACGGAGGGAATAACATATTCACTTTGTTCCATAGAATTTAAAAACCACAGACCGCTGTACGATTGGGTAATCGAAAACATAGGCGTCAATAACAATCCCAATCCCAAGCAACGCGAATTTGCACGAATGAACGTAACCTATACGGTAATGTCCAAACGCTATTTGCGAGCCCTTGTCGAAGAAAACCTTGTGGACGGTTGGGACGATCCTCGAATGCCCACTCTTTGCGGCTTGCGAAGAAGAGGCTATACCCCCAATTCAATTTTCGAATTTGTAAAACGTTCCGGCATTTCCACATCGCTTTCTCTTTGCGATATAGGACTTCTGGAACATTGCATAAGGGAAGAACTCAACGGCACAGCCCAAAGAAGAATGGCGGTTCTCGACCCGCTTAAAATAGAAATAACAAATTTCAGCGAAGAAATCGAATATTTCGAAGTAGCAAATAACCCCGAACGCCCCGAAGACGGAATGCGAAAAATTCCTTTCACAAAAGAAATATATATCGAAAGAGGCGATTTTTCCGATAATCCACCACCCAAATTCCAACGCCTGAAACCCGGCGGAGAAGTAAGACTTATGGGGGCGTATATCATAAAGTGCGAAGAAGTTGTTTATGACAAAACCGGCAACGTCGAAAAGGTTTTGTGCAGTGCCGACCTTCAAACAAAAAACAATATGCCCGCCGACGGACGCAAAGTAAGAGGCACAATTCATTGGGTAAGTTGCAATCATTGCGTCGAAGCAAACGTCAATCTTTACGAGCATTTGTTTACAATCGAAGATACCGGGGCAATCCCCGAAGATAAATCGTTCCGTGATTATTTAAATCCCCAAAGCCACAAAAAAATAATCGGAGCAAAACTCGAAGAATCTATGAAAAACGCCGCTCCCACCGATAAATTTCAGTTTGTCCGTACAGGCTATTTTTGTATGGATTCAAAACACCCCGGTGAGTTTAACCGAATCGAAACTCTGAAGGACAGCTACGGAAAATCGCTTAATAAATAACAAAGCGGGGAAGCGTTGCGCTTCCCCAAATTTGCGTTTTTCAAAATCTAATCAAAAGCATATCGAATAATTTTCGCCGTAAAACAGCAAACAACCGCAAGAACATACCACAACAAAAAAAATCCCAGGCATATTTGCCCCATAAAATTATAAGGCAAAACCGAATAATCCCACACGTTAAGCCCAAGATATACGTTCAACAAAAGTCCGCACCCAAATTCCGCCGCAGTTATCATAAAAGCGTAATACAAACTTCTTATGGGAAGAATAATTTTATTTTCAAGCTTTTTTTCAAAGCAATAAACCGCAAAAAAACACATACCGCCCAAAATCAGCATCGCGGGATGCGTAAAACCTCGCCAAAAAATTTCAATAGCCCCATAAGTAAATCCGCCAAACATAAACACGATAATTCCGGTTTTCAGTTTTGCAAATTTTTCGATAAATATCACCATACCTTTCGGTCACAACATTTCTGCATACCAAAGTTATTATGCCTAAATAAAATAAATATATTCCGAACACGTGATATTTTTTATTTTGTTTCGTTCTACATAACGGTAAATACAAATTTCAAAACAAAAACATATTTACCCGCAAAATTTGCCGCATTTAATAAGGAGAAATCATGAAAGAAAGAAAACAAGAATTATCGGCGTTAAACGTCCTGCTTTGGATACTTGTAATATTCATACACATTTTGTCTTTCCCCATATCCGAATTTCCGATAGGAAGCATAAAATATAATATTGTAATGATTCCGTGGCGTTTGTCCTCCTTTGCCGTGCAAGGTTTTGTTCTTCTTTCCGGCTTAAAAATGTTTTTAACTCGCAAATACGAAATACCGTATTTTCAATATCTAAAGAAAAGATTCTTTTCCATTGTCATCCCCTATTTTATATGTTGCGCAGTTTATTATGCATTTTACGTTATCGAATACAACTATCCGTTCGACATAGCGTTTTTCATAAATAATACCCTAACGGGAAAAATGGCAAGCCATTTTTATTTCATACCGCTCATAGTTCAATTCGATTTGCTAATGCCCCTTTGGCGCAAAATAATTAATTCCTGTTCTCCCAAAATCATTGTTCCAGCATTTTTACCCGTAAGTATCGTTTTCGAAACGTGCTTTCATCAAATTTTGGCATATTTCACCAATAAATCGTTTGCGCTTTATAACGACCGACTTTTTATGACATACGTTACTTTTTGGATTATCGGTTGCTATATAGGCAAATATTACAACGAATTTTCGAAATTTGTCCAAAAACACGTAAAATTAATTTTCGGTGCTTTTGCATTCTCACTGATAACTTGCGTTGTTTTCAGCATAATCAGCTTTAACAAATACGCAAAAGTTCCCTATATGAACCTCATACATTACATATATGTAATTTGCACAATAATTTTCCTGCTTGCAGCCACACCCAAAATATCGGCATTGGGAAAAATATGCCAAACCCGCTTGTTTGCGGCGGCGGACAGATTAAGTTACAGCGTCTATCTTTGGCATATGCTTATTTTGTATGCGTCAAATATGTTCGTAATAAAACTCGGTCTTGCAATGCAAAGCTTGGCTTTTGTGTTCAGAATAATTTTCGTATATTCATTTACGTTTATTTTTGCACTCTTTTTGGAATTTTCAAAAAATAAAATATTCCGCTTTGCAAACAAAAAATTAAATATAAAATAAACAAAAACAATATGCTCCGACTAAGCAAAACGCTTAGCCGGAGCATATTTTCCGTTTCATCGCATTACAACATTACATAAAATATTCAAAAAAGCAACGCTGATTTTTGCTAATATACTAAATTTTCAAAATGAAACCACAAAAATCGGCAAATTTTAATTATATCAATACGAATATCCGCTTTTAACCAAACTTTTTATATAAGCAAAAGTAGCTTCTTCCCCGCTGTCCCTCAACATCAAAAGTAACTTTTCCAAAAGTTCGGAAGTTTCGGGGTGTATGCAACGGTTCGCCTTACCACGCACAAAATAATCGTAAGGATGCGAATTATTATAATTTTCTCCCTGATATATCTTGC
>CAZJCI010000207.1:0-3764 GCA_964544455.1 uncultured Oscillospiraceae bacterium | reverse complement strand
ATTGCCGATACAGTATTGAAAAAAATTGGTATTTCACATACGCTTAACATTAACTCAATCGGTTGTACCGAATGCCGCCCGAAATACAGACAAGCGTTGGTTGAATATTTTTCTTCACACGAAGAAGATTTATGTCCCACTTGCCGTGAAAGATTAAAAACAAACCCTTTGCGAATACTTGATTGCAAAAGTCCGATATGTTCGGAAATAGCCGCAAAATGTCCGAAAACAATTGATTATTTGTGCAGTGAATGCGAAGAACATTTTTCCGCTTTAAAAGCCACCCTTGATGTTATGGAAATCGATTATATCGTTAATCCGAAAATAGTAAGGGGACTTGACTATTATGTCAGAACGGTTTTTGAATTTATTTCCGATGACATAGGCGCGCAAAGTACCGTTTGCGGAGGTGGAAGATACGACGGTCTTGTAAGTGAACTTGACGGTCCTCCCCTTTGCGGAATCGGCTTTGGATTGGGACTTACAAGACTTATACTTGCAATGAAAGCAAACGCAGAAAAAGGAAGAATAATTCTTCCGCAAAAAAGCACACCAAAAATATACGTTGCTCCTATGGGAACTAACGCAGAAAAATATGCCATGGCACTTGTGCAAAAATTAAGACTTGACAACATTATTTCCGATTGCGATATTGTCGGAAGAAGCCTTAAGGCTCAAATGAAATATGCAGATAAAATCGGTGCGGAATATGCGCTTGTTATTGGTGACAGTGAACTTTCAAGCAGAACGGCACAATTGAAAAACTTACGCAACGGAGATAAATTGGACGTTAATCTTGAAAATATTCAATCAATTATAGAAAATCTTTAGTTTTCGCCTTGAAAATTGAGAAAGGATGTAAATATTATGGCAGAATTTTTAGGAAATACAAAAAGAACCGATTACTGTGGCAATGTTACCGAAGATAAAATCGGCAAAACCGTTACGGTTATGGGATGGGTTGCAAAGCAGCGCGATCTTGGCAGTATTATATTTATAGACCTACGCGACCGAACAGGTATTATTCAAATAGCACTTGACGAAACCTCCGAAAAAAAAGTGTTTGAAAAAGCTTCGGCGGCACGTTCCGAATATGTTCTTGCCGTGACAGGGACAGTTCGCGAACGTTCGAGTAAAAACCCGAATATTCCCACGGGAAACATTGAAATATATGCTAACAAAATTAAGATTTTGGGAGAAAGCAAAACCCCTCCTTTTGAAATATCGGAAAATTGCAATGCGGGCGACGAAGTAAGATTAAAGTACAGATACCTTGATTTGCGTCGCCCGGATCTTATGAACAATATCCTTTTCCGTCACAAAGTTGCAAAAGTTGCCAGAGATTACTTTGACGAAAACGGCTTTATCGAAATCGAAACTCCGATGCTTATAAAATCTACGCCTGAGGGAGCGCGCGATTACCTTGTGCCAAGCCGTGTCCATCCGGGGACGTTTTATGCTTTGCCGCAATCGCCGCAATTGTATAAGCAACTTTCTATGGTTGCGGGTTTCGACAGATATATGCAAATTGCCCGTTGTTTCAGAGATGAAGATTTAAGAGCTGACAGGCAACCTGAATTCACTCAAATTGATCTTGAAATGTCATTTGTGGATATGGAAGATGTTCTTAGTATCGGCGAAGGCTTTATGAAACGCATTTATAAGGAATGTCTTGACGTTGACATTGAAACGCCGTTGCCGAGACTGACATATAATGAAGCAATGGAACGGTTCGGTTCCGATAAGCCCGATGTTCGTTACGGTATGGAAATTATAGATATTTCCGAAGAAGTAAAGAATACCGAATTTGTTGTTTTCAAGTCAGCACTTGCCGGCGGAGGTACTGTTCGTGCAATAAAAGCCGAAAATTCCGTTAAAGTTCTTACGCGTAAAGAAATAGATAAACTTACGGATTATGTAAAAAGTTGCGGTGCAAAAGGTCTTGCGTGGATTCGAATGACTGACGACGGAATTGCCTCCTCTTTTGCAAAGTTTATGACCGAAGACGAAATATCTGCGATTATAAATAAAACCGGAGCGGTAACCGGAGATGTGATAATGATTATTGCGGATACAAATAAAAATCACGTGCTTTCGCAGCTTGGCAGCTTGAGAATTGAAACAGCAAACAAGCTTGGAATTGAAAAGAACGGTTTGGGGCTACTTTGGATAACCGAATTTCCGTTTTTCGAATATAACGAAGAAACGGGTAACTGGGACGCAATGCACCACCCTTTCACCTCTCCGCTTGATGAATGTTTGGATTATCTTGAAACCGATAAAGCAAATGTTCGCGCAAAGGCTTATGACCTTGTTCTTGGCGGCATAGAGCTTTCTTCCGGTTCGATAAGAATTACAAATCCCG
The DNA here is from genome assembly GCA_964544455.1 of uncultured Oscillospiraceae bacterium. Taxonomy (GTDB): domain Bacteria; phylum Bacillota; class Clostridia; order Oscillospirales; family CAG-382; genus SIG622. Next base: position 1,399 of record CAZJCI010000207.1, on the reverse strand, counting down.
ATCTTCAAAAGAGAATGTTTAATTTACTTGGTTTTACAGATGAAGAAGCATATGAAAAATTCGGTTTTTTGACAGACGCATTCCAATACGGTGCGCCTCCGCACGGCGGTATGGGAATAGGTCTTGACAGGCTTTGTATGCAACTTTTGGGTACTGAAAGCTTGCGTGACGTTATTGCTTTTCCAAAAAATCAAGCCGCTGTCGAGCTTATGACATCCGCACCGGCCGGCGTGGACAAAAAAGCACTTGATGACCTTCATATTAAAACTGACGTAAAATAAAAACAAATTGATTTTCAACCAATGACAAATTACAAAACATTTTATTGTTTTGTAACAAAAAGCTTTTTGTGTACGTTATAAAAAGGCGTTTCTTATTCTTCCGTTTTTCGGAAAAGAAACGCCTTTTTGACGCAAAATATTGTGAAATATTTTCCAATATATAATATAAAAATAAATGGTATTGATTTTCTTTCTCAATGAACATTTTTGCAAAAAGTGTGGTATAATGGTTTAAAACGATTAACGAATGGAGTGATGCTTTTGAAAGATGTGCAAACGCTTGCGGAACAGTTTCGAGATTGTCAAAAAATGCTTATTGCGCTTGGTGACGAAAACCGTCAGCATTTGATACTTACTATGATACAAATGGGAGAATGCAACGGAGTGCGAGTTGGTGCAATTACCGAAAAAACAAATCTTTCACGTCCGGCTGTTTCTCATCATTTGGGAATTTTAAAATCAGCAGGGTTAATTAAAGTAAGACGTGAGGGAACAAAAAATTATTACTATTTTGACGCAGATACCGATGCAATGGCAAAGCTCATAGAAATGCTTACATCAGCAAAAAAAATTATGGAACAGCTTCCCGACAGAAGCGGAGAGGAATTAAGGTAACTCATTATGGAAATAACAGAACTGATTAAACAAAGACACAGTGTCCGTCAATATACGAACAAAAAAATTGAACAAACGGTTATTGCAACGTTGCAAGATGAAATTAATGCTTGTAACAAAGAAAGCGGATTACACATACAGCTTATAACAAACGAACCGAAAGCGTTTGATTCCTTAATGGCGCATTACGGAAAGTTCAGCGGAGTTCAAAACTATATTGCGTTTGTTGGGAAAAAAGACAAAAGAACCGAAGAACTCTGCGGATATTACGGTGAAAGAATTGTATTGAAAGCGCAACAATTGGGACTTAATACCTGTTGGGTAGCAATGACTTATAAAAAAATTCCGGGCGCGTTTAATGTAAATTCTAATGAAAAGCTGTTTATAGTAGTTTCTTTGGGATATGGTGAAACTTCAGGCAGTCCGCACAAAATAAAAAAAGTCGAACAAGTTAGTAATATGACCGCAGAAAAGCCACAATGGTTTAAAAACGGTGTTAATGC
>CAZJCI010000206.1:0-3778 GCA_964544455.1 uncultured Oscillospiraceae bacterium | reverse complement strand
TCACCCGGTTGAAAATCAAGCGGATCGGAAGCAAGATATTTAATTGTTTCCACAGTCGGACATTTTCCTTTTGTTTCGGCTTTTGCTTTTTCAAGCCCCGGTGAAGAAAGGTTATAAGAAAACCCCGCAGTCATTGTAAAAAGATTAATAATTTTTATCGGCTTTTCCGCTTTAACAACTCCGTTTGCGCTTTTCACCGTCATTTCGGAATATTCCGGAATAAATTTCGAAAGAGGATCGTCCAATTCAAAAAGTCCTTTTTCATAAAGCTGAAGCATTGCCGCGCAAGTAATCATTTTGGAACACGAGTAAATATTATACATTTCTTTTCCGTTAATCGGAATCTTGTTTTCAAGGTCGCTGTATCCGTTCATATGACGAAATACTTCTTTCCCGTTCAGATACGCAAGGCAGTCATATCCCGGAGAACCCATTTCAAGAAAACCGTCAAGAAACGCAATTGAATTTTTAAACATAAATTTCATTCACCTTTCAAATAAATTAACGGAATAATTATATATCAAAAAAGCAGATTTGTCAAGAATTTACGTGCAAACGCAAATTAAATTTGCGAATAATCCGTTCTTTTTATTATTTCATTCTGAATAGAATCGTTTAATCTTACAAAATAATCGGAAAATCCCGAAACTCTCACACGCAACGATTTATAATCATCGGGATTTTTCTTTGCTTGCTTCAAGGCTTCTTTGGAAACGTACGTAAGCTGAAAATGCGTTCCGCCCATATTGAAATATGTTTCAAGCAACGGTATAAGCTTTTCGAAATTATCGTCGTTTTTAATCAGCTGCTCCTCAAGCAAAATATTCGTCACGCTTGAACCCGTCATAATGCAGTTCCTGTCGCATTTTGCCACAGAGGAAAGAAGTGCCGTAAGACCTTCTCTGTCGTATCCGCCGCTTTGCCCTATGCCGAACTTCAACATTTCTCCGTTAAATCTACCATCGGGCGAAGCTTTTGTATTTGCGCCGAAAATTGCGTGGTGCGAATTATAGCCTTGCAAATTTCCTATTCCCACATGATAACCAAAAACGTTTTTCTTATCTTTCAAATGCTCATAAATTGCCGTAAAAAACAAATCTGCAACATAATTGGAAGTTTCGTCGTTGTTGCCGAAGAATTTTCCGTTTTTCTTTATCATAAGCCGCAAATCTTCATAACCTTCCCAATTTGTCTCCAAAGCGTCCGCCAAAGTCTTCATATCCGTAATTTTTTCGTCAAAAACAAATTGCTTTACCACCGCAAGTGAATCAATGGAATTTGTTATTCCCACAAGACCTACTCCGCCCATTGCCAATGATACAACGCCGTGCGAATAAGGTTCGGCTTTTTCAATACAGCCGTCAAAAAGTAAAGATGTCACATAGCTTGTATCTTTTGCACGTATAAGATTAAAACAATCGTCATAATAAAGCATTTCGTCCAAATCATTGCGCATTTCCGAACTATATATTTCAAAAAATTCTTCAAACGATTTCGCTGTAACAATATCTTCGTAACGTTTAAAAAACGTGTTTTCCATACAGCGCATTATATTTGTATTTGTTGTGCCGCTTACCATACCACCGGGAAAAGCACATTCGTTGCAACCGACCGTGGAATATCCGCACGCTTCTTCAAAAGTAAAACCGTTGATTTTCATAAAACCTTCGATTTTCTTTTCGTCGTTCACAAAAGCAATTCTCTTGTTTGAGTCGTTTCTTTCAAAATCAAGAATTTTTTTAAAAATTTCACGAGGAAGTTTTTTTGTCCAACGCAAAGAAATTTGCGGAATATATGTCGGAAGTTCTGTCATAGCTTCAAAAATTAGCATGGATAAATCATTAAAGCCGTCTTCTCCGTTTGGCAAATATCCGCCAACGCAGAAATGCGATTCTCCGCCTCGGGTAAAGTTATGCGATGATTTTGCGGTTTTTGCCTGCAACATAAGGAAAAGCTCTTGCAAATATTCTTTTGCCTTATCTCTTGTCAGTGTGCCGTTTGCCAAATCTCTCAAATAAAATTCATAAAGGGTTCTGTCCAAAGTGCCCAAGCTGTCCGGGTCATAACAAAAAAGAATATATATGGATAAAACCGCTTCATAAAAAGATTCCGCGGGATATTCAGGAATTTTTTTCAACGTTTGCGAAAGCGTTAATAAATTATCTTTATATTCTTTGTTTTCCGTTTGTTCCGCAAGCTTGCGGCTTTCTTCGGAGCATTTGTGTGCCCAATCAATCATAGCTTGTGCGGTTGTTTTCAAAGCGTCAAGAAAATCAAGCGCTTTTTTGTCCTCACAGTGCTCTTTTTTTGAAGCTTCAATTTCGGCTGTCAGTCCGCTAACGCCTTTTCTGATTATTTTACTGTAATTTGCGGTTGCGTGTTGCCATTCATAAGTAGAAAGATTATCAATCGGCTTTAAATAAAAATTGCGTCCCATTTCGTTAATATTTTTCATTCCTGCCACAGTCAAACCGTCTCCCGGAACGCTGCCGTCAAAAATCAGTAACCCGGTCATCGCACTGTATTCCGTCAAAACCGGTTTTTGCGCAGTTACATATTCATAAATCCTTTTTGAATTTTTAATGTCCTCCGAAAGAAACATATCCATTCTGTCATATTCAACTTTTTGAACCTCAGGATACATTTTTCCCTCCAAAGTAAGTTTGGCAAGTTTTGCAATTCTTTCCGTCATAAATAAAATCCTTTCGTTGTTTTTTTATTTTATTATACTAAAAAAATTGCCCAATGTTAATAGAGAATATAATTTTTTATAATTTTTTACGGAAAATCAATACTACAAAAATAATTACAGTCTATACTTTAATCAAAAAATACCGGAGGTAAAATGTTGTGAAATTGTTTGATAACGATATTTTTAATATTTCAAGAATATACCGTGTGGATAAATACGTTACTACGGACAGTGTGGTAAACAAAAATATTATGCAAAAATATTCCTCAAATCCCAAAGCGTATGAAATGATATTTTTTGTTTCCGGAGAAAACACCACTCACTTTTGCGGCATAAATATAAAGGATTGCGAAAATTCGCTCCGATATTTGCCAAAAGGTAATTTCGAAGGGAAATATGAGGTAAAGTCCACAAAACCAGGATATTGCATAGACGTTTATTTCGATACTTACGAGGATATGCCGCAAACCGCCGTCGGATTTCAAAATTTTGGATTTCTTAAGGATTATTTTATTAAAATATACAAAATTTGGAACGAAAAGAAAACCGATTATTATATAAAATCAATGCGAGTTATGTATGATATTATTCTTGAAATGAGAAAAAAAAGACGAAAATATATGAATATGGGACAGTATGCAATGCTGAACAATGCGGAAAGATATATCAAGGAAAACTATACCAAAAGCGAATTCGATTATCGCGCTTTGTGTGCCGAATCAGGATTAAGCTATTCTTATTTCAGCGAATTATTTATAAAAAGATACGGTATGTCGCCGGTAAAATACGTTACAAAATTAAAAATCGATTATGCCAAAGAATTGCTTGTAACAAATATGTACAGCATTACGAAAATAGCGGAAATGTGCGGATTCGAAGACGTCTATTATTTTTCCAACGTTTTCAAAAAACTTAACGGCGTTTCTCCCAAAAAATATTTAAATTAACAAAATCTCTTTTGCAAGAATAATATTTCGTTAAGTTAATACGCTTTGCATTTATAAAACGGTTCAAAACCCAAACGCCAACAAATGAACACATGGCATAAATTGCCATATAAATCATATATTTAACGTCATATACAAT
>CAZJCI010000205.1:0-3780 GCA_964544455.1 uncultured Oscillospiraceae bacterium | reverse complement strand
GTACTGTCAATTTATTCACTCTCCGCTTATGCATACACGCTGCGGTGTATGAAATATGTTTTGGAATTCCTTTTTTATTTTTACCAATACATTTTGTTTTATTCAGTATTGAATAATATATCTTGGGGAACGGTTATGATTATTCCCGTCCCTACATTATAATATACCGAAACGTTATTAAGGTTTACATAAATATTTAACTTTCGGGAACCGGCATTAACGGTATTTTCTTTTAAAACGTTTGCATCGGCAAAAGCGACGGCTTTTTTTGCCGATTCTTTTCAAAGCCGATTTTTATTAAATAAAAAATTAAAAAGGGGAAATTTTTGTGATTGCTTATACACCGAACGATATGCGCTATGCCGATAAATATGCCGTTGAACGCTTAAACATTCACGGAACCGTGCTTATGGACAGAGCCGCCGACGCACTGTTTGACGCATTAAAAGCTCATATTGGGAAACAAAAGAACTTTGCAATTCTGTGCGGGAAAGGAAACAACGGCGGCGACGGTTGGGCTCTTGCCGTTAAACTTTTGAATATTTCCGAAAACGTTGTTTGCGTTTCGGTTTCCGATAAACCTACCTCGGCGGACGCGCTTTATTTTTATGATAAATGCTTGGAAAGAATCGGATATTCTTCGCTTAACATAACAGACGCAAGCGTTGATTTTTTCTCCTGTGCGGAAGCGATAAAACAAGCCGACGTTATTGTTGACGGAATTTTCGGCACCGGTTTTTCGGGTGAAATCTTGAAAGACGGCGTTATTGCAAAAACTATCGAACTTGCCAACGAAAACAAAAAAGCTTTTAAGCTTGCAATTGATATTCCAAGCGGAGCGGACGCGCTTTACGGCAAGGTTTCGCAAACTGTTTTCCGTGCCGATTTAACCGTATCTTTTGCCAAACCGAAAATCGGAATGTTTTCGTATCCCGCAAAAGAATTTTGCGGAAAAATAAAAATTGCCGACATAGGAATTCCGAACGAGGTATTCGAAAGCTTTGATTCAAAATATGAAATAGCGGATAACGACGCCGTTAAAAAATATCTTCCTTTTCGAGCCGCAAATTCAAACAAAGGAACTTTCGGAAAAGTTTTAATTTATGCGGGAAGCGAAAATATGCCGGGTGCGGCGCAACTTGCGGTTTCCGGAGCTTTAAGATGCGGAGCCGGTCTTGTTTGTCTTGCTTCGGATAATTCCGTTACGGATATAATAAAATCAAAGTTTGCCGAACCGATATATTTTCCGATTTCCGATTCGGATAATGATACGGACAGACTTATTGAATATTCCCGCAGTTGCAGTGCAATTTTAATCGGTTGCGGTTTGGGTAAAGATAAAAAAACGACAGAAAGAATAAAAAGGCTTATTTGCGAATGTGATTTGCCGATAATTCTTGACGCTGACGGAATAAATGCGATTTCCGATAATATAAATATATTATCGGAAGCAAAAAATAAAATTATTTTAACCCCTCATCCGTTGGAATTTTCACGCATTTCAAAGCTTGACGTTTCGGATATTTTAAATTCTCGAATAGAATGTGCCGATGAATTTGCCAAAAAATATAACTGCATTCTTTTGTTAAAGGGTGCGGGAACGGTTATTTCGGACGGCGGAAAAAGAATTTGCATAAATCCCGTCGCCTGTTCCGCTCTTGCAAAAGGAGGCAGCGGAGACGTTCTTTCGGGAATGATCGCTTCGTTTGCCTCGCAAGGCGCAGGGCTTTATGAAAGTGCGGTTATTGCCGCATATCTTCACGGCGTTGCCGGAATTGAGCTTTCACGCACATTTTCCGAATACGGCGTTATTCCGTCCGAAATTCCCGAAAAAGCCGCAAGAATTATTGCAAGACTGTTTTGACTTTGAGGAGCTTCCGAACCCAAAAGCTTTATTTTGCCTGCTTTAAGGAAGGGAGTGTTCTTTATGAAAAAAAGAATCGTTTTGAAATCGGCTTACATTGTGATGTTGGGAACTTTTTTGCTGTTCGTTGCAAGTTGCGGAAAGGAAGCAAAAAAACAACAGGCTTTGCAAACCTTTTCGGAAAAATTGCTTTCCGATTACGAATGTCACATTAATTACAGTTTTCAAAGTAACGAAAAAACAGCGGAAGGACAAGCGGAAATTTTAAGAGCGGGAACGGTTACGAATCTTAAAATTCTTTCGCCTGAACCGTATTCCGGACTTGGAGTTGAATATAACACGCAGGGCGCGCCAACCGCGATTACCGTTCATTTTTTAGATATAGACGCCGCAGTTCCGCAAGACGCTCTTTCCAAAATCAACGCTGTGGCTTCGATTTTTGCCGACGATTTTGCAAAATCAATTTGTAAGGCTTCAAAAGAAAACATTCGAGAATACGATGTTTCGGACAATTCAAAGGGTTATTGCGTAACAGTTAATTACAACAGTGCGGAAATAACCGTTTGTTTTTCGGAAAGCGGAGCTATTCCGTATTTTATGGAATACGTTTCGGAAACGCAAAAGGTTGATATAGTATTCGAAAGCTTTAACGGCAAAATTATTGACGCCGACAAATAATAACATTTGAAATATAAAATAAATCGGAGCACAATTAAATTTGCGCTCCGAAAATTATTTTTTGAATTTTGGTAACAAAAACTTTGCCGCATTATAAGTTTACGCAAGCTCGGCGTTATATATTGCACGCTCTCCGCCTACATATTTACATCTGCTTCTTGCAAGCGTAAGATGTGCTTCGCCGATGTTTTTTACGCTTACCCGAACCGGAACGCACACAGGCTTTATGTGCATACCTATCAAAGTATCGCCGATATCTATTCCGATATCCGCACATACGTTTTCGACAAGATAGGGTTCTTTCATTCCCGCATAAGCGGCTGTTCCGAAAGCTCCTCCGGCATGGGCGTGAGGAACGGCGTTCACTCTTGTCAGTCCGTATGCTTTGGCACATTCTTTTTCAACCACAAGAGAACGGTTTAAATGCTCGCAACACTGTGCGGCAAGAAAAAGCTCTTTTTGGGAACAAAATTCCGCAACGGTTTCATAAATTGCTTTTGCCGCTTCTTCGCTGCCGCACGTACCGATTTTTTTTCCGATTACTTCGCTTGTACTGCAACCCACAACAAGAATTCCCCCTTTTTCGGGACGAGCAACGGCATAAAGTTCTTCGAGTGCGGTTATAAGTTCGGATTTAATTTGGTTTGTCATTGTTATCACTCCGTTTTTTATAAAATTATACACCGAAAGATTATAATATTCAAGCGTTTTTATTTAAACATATATTTACAACACCGCTCATAAGCAGAATATTGTTTGTAAGATTAAGCCACACAAGCAACATAATCACACTTCCGATTGAACCGTATACCACAGAATAATTTGCTATTTTATCGGCATAGTACGAAAAAATCACCGAAACCACAGTCCAAACGCCAACCGCACATAAAGCGCCGGGCGCAAAATCAAAAAATTTTTCATTATTTCCGCATTCGGCATAGTGCAATGCGCATATTACAAAAAAAGCAAACAGCGCAATTATGAAAAACCTTAAAATATACCAAATATTTGCGGCAAAATCGGAAAATCCCAAATACGTGAGCAACGTATCGGTTGCAAATACGGAAAATACCGCAAGATAAAAAAGCAAAAGCATACCGACCGAAAAGAGCAACGATATTATCCAATCGTATATAAATCCCATACGTCGGCTTTTTCCGTAAATACTTCTGATTGAATATCGGTAATATCTTATATACCGCGTTAAAGAATATATTGTTAAAAATATTCCCAAGAAC
>CAZJCI010000204.1:0-3828 GCA_964544455.1 uncultured Oscillospiraceae bacterium | reverse complement strand
AGAAGACGGCAAAGAATGTTTTGCGCTCCGTCCCATGACTTGTCCTTTCCAATATCAGGCATATCTTAACAGAGCACGTTCCTATCGAGACCTTCCAATGCGCCTTGCCGAAACTTCCACACTTTTCAGAAACGAAGATTCAGGCGAAATGCACGGGCTTATAAGAGTTCGTCAATTTACCATTTCCGAAGGTCATCTTATGTGTACGCCCGACCAACTTGAAGACGAGTTTAAAAGATGTCTTGAAATAACAAACTATATGATGGAAACTTTGGGACTTAAAGAATCGCTTACATACAGATTCTCACAGTGGGACCCCAACAACCGTGAAAAATATATCGGCACACCCGAACAATGGGACGAAGCGCAGGGAATAATGAAGAGTATTCTTGACGATATCGGAATAGATTATAAAATCGGTATCGGCGAAGCCGCATTCTACGGTCCAAAACTTGATATTCAAATAAAGAACGTTCACGGCAAGGAAGATACGCTTGTCACAATTCAAATCGACCAAATGTTGGCAAAACAGTTCGGTATGGAATATGTCGATAGGGACGGTACCAAAAAGAATCCCTACATCATTCACAGAACTTCAATCGGTTGCTATGAAAGAACGCTCGCTTTGCTTATAGAAAAATATGCGGGCGCATTCCCAACTTGGCTGGCTCCAACGCAGGTTAAGGTTCTTCCCATAAGCGAAAGTCAGTTCGATTATGCAAAAACGGTTGTTGAAAAATTGCGCAAATCCGGCATAAGAGTCGAACTCGACGACAGAAACGAAAAAATCGGCTATAAAATCCGAGAAGCTCAACTTGAAAAAATTCCCTATATGCTTGTTGTCGGCGAAAAGGAATCGGAAGCGGGCACAGTTGCCGTGCGTTCGCGTAAGAACGGCGATATGGGCGCGGTTGCGGTTGACGATTTTGTTGCGAAAATCTTGCTTGAAGTTGCAAATAAAGAAAAATAATTCAAATAACGGTTCGGCAAACGGGGCGGCGGTTTTCGTCCCGTTTGCTTTTTTGACTTTATCACCAAAATAACACCGAGAAAAAGGCAATAATTTTGTCAATGTTCAATTCAAGTTAATATTTTTGTGTTATCATTACAATGTATCGGTGTGTGAAATATTATAGCGTTTTTAATAAGTATTTTGAAAAATGGGAGAATGTTATGATTGTAATAAAAAATCTGGTTAAACGTTACGGCAATAACCTTGCGGTGGATAACATAACGTTTAACGTCGGCGACGGTGAAATCGTCGGTTTTTTGGGACCCAACGGCGCGGGAAAAAGCACCACAATGAATATTATTACCGGCTATCTTTCCGCAACGGAAGGAAAAGCTATTATCGGCGGCGTGGACATACTCGAACGCCCCATAGAAGCAAAAAGAAAAATAGGCTATCTTCCGGAATTTCCGCCCCTTTATTTGGAAATGACCGTTTTGGAATATTTGTATTTTGTATATGACCTAAAAAAATGTACGCTGAACAAAAAAAAGCATATTGCGGAAATATGCGAAGTTGTGGGAATAACAAACGTTGCTCACCGTATTATAGGTAACCTTTCAAAAGGATATAAGCAAAGAGTGGGATTCGCTCAAGCACTTGTGGGAAATCCCGAAGTTATGATTTTCGACGAACCCACCGTCGGTTTGGACCCCGTGCAAATCATAGAAATTCGCAATCTTATAAAGAATTTGGGAAAAAAACATACGGTAATTTTAAGTACGCACATTCTATCGGAAGTGCAAGCGGTATGCGATAAAATTGTCATTATAAATAAGGGAAAAATAGTCGCAAACGCAACGGCGCAAGAGCTCGAAGCAATTTCAGCCGATTCCGCAAAATCAAAACTTAAAATTGTCGGAGAACCGGAACGGGTTATGGAAACTTTACGAGGAATTCCCGGCATAAAAAGCGTTGAATTACTTCCCGAAAAATGCGCCGAAAGCGAATGTGCCGTCTATCTTGCGGAATGCGATTCCGACGAAGAAACCAAAAAGAAAATTTTCTTTACGCTTGCCAAAAACGAAATGGCAATTCTTAATTTTGAACCCGTAAGCGCAAGCATAGAAGATATATTTATTTCTCTTGTGAAGAACGATTCAACCTTGACTAACGAAAATTCCGAAAATAAGGCTACCGACGGTTTGTCGGATAACACATTTTTGCCGCAAGAAAAAAACGATGAAGGAGAACAAAACTGATGTACGCAATATATAAACGTGAAATGCTTTCATACTTTACTTCTCCCATAGGCTATATATTTATGGCGGTGTTTATGGTTATATCCGGAATATTTTTTTCCGTAAGCACGTTTCTTTCATATACCACGTCCACTTCCTCATATTTTCAAATTCTGCTTTTTATATTTATAATTGTAATTCCGCTTTTAACAATGAAGCTTATGTCGGAAGAACGAAAACTGAAAACCGAGCAAATATTGCTTACCTCGCCCGTAAGCTTGACCGGAATAATTTTGGCAAAGTTTTTTGCGGCGTTTACAATGTTCGGAATTACGTTTACCGTATCGGAAATAATGCATTTTGCTTTGTTAAGCAACTATGCCGATAATATCAATTACGCCGAGGTTCTGGGAAATATAATAGGTATTATGTTGATAGGCGCGGCGTTTATTGCAATAGGCTTGTTTATTTCCGCACTTACGGAAAGCCAAATTGTCGCAGCAATTTCAACAATTGCCGTCATTCTCGGACTTATTATGATGTCCACTTTGGCAAGTTTCATTTCAAACGATTTTCTTGCGTCCGTGGTTAAATGGTTTGCCATTTTTTCAAGATTTTCTCCGTTTACCATAGGAATTTTCGACCTTGCTTCAATAGTTTATTACATAAGTCTTGCGGTTATTTTTATTTTTCTTTCCGTGCGAGTATATGAAAAACGCCGTTGGAGTTAAAAAGTCGCCGCTTTGAATCTGCAATTTTAACTTCAAAGAAAGGTATATAAAAATGAATATAAAAAAATATTTCGGTTCAAGAAAATTTAAATACGGTTCGGTTGCCGTTATAATGACAATTGCGTTTATTGCGGTAATTCTTCTTGCAAACTTAATGATTACCGTTTTGGGAAACAAATATTCCTTATATGCGGATATGACGACTCGGGAATTTTATACGGTATCCGAAGCAAGCGTGCAACAGCTTTCGCAAATAAAAACGCCTGTGGAAATAGTGTTCTTTCAAAAGAGCGACGATATTGCCGACCCGTCCCAAAACGCAACGGCGTTGGGATATGTTAAATACCTTGCAGAAGAATACGGAAAAAAATTCGATTTCGTAACAGTGAAATACATAGATATGCTTAAACATCCCTCGGACGCAAACGCATATAAATCCGGCTCGGATACGGTAAGAACAGATTCGGTTGTTATTAATTGCCCGTCCACCGGAAAGAAAAAAACAGTTCAAATAAAAGGCTTTTTCACGTTCAATTCAAACAACGAACTTTACGGATTTAACGGCGAAAAACGTATTACTTCCTGTATTCTTCAGGTTGTAAACCAAAATAAGCCGAAAGTTCTTTTTTCCACGGGACACGAAGAGTATCTTTCCAATTCTTTCGGAACGCTTTTTCAGGACGAAGGTTACGAAGTCGGCGTGATTGATATATCAACCACCGAAATTCCGTCCGACACCGACCTTTTGGTAATAAATATGCCGAAAAGAGATTTTTCGGGCATTGAAGCCGAACAAAACGGCGGAACAAACGAAATCGAAAGAATTAAAAACTATATACAAAACGACTATGGCGATGTAATTCTTGTGTTGAGTGCGTCGTATCCCAATTTGCCGGAGCTTAAAGAA
>CAZJCI010000203.1:0-3841 GCA_964544455.1 uncultured Oscillospiraceae bacterium | reverse complement strand
CCTTTGCGCCAGCAACAAAGCCGCCGCTCTTCCTATTCCCACCGACGCGCCTGTTATAAATGCGCACTGTCCGCTAAAATCCATTTTATTCCCTCCAAAGTTTATTTTTTATTATATTATAACGCAATTTTCGCTTGTTTAAAATAGCAAAACCGATATATTTTTTGGCTTTTTCGATACAGTTATTTTTGATTTTTACGTAATATCAAAAATTATTTTTGCAAAAACAATCTTGACAAAACTTTATTTATGCGTATAATAATCATTAGAATGGAGGAATTGCAATGTACATAACGGTAAGCGATTTTGCAAACGCTTCTTTGTGTTTCGACAAAAAAGGACGTAAGCTTAACGTAAATAATCGCAAATATAACGGAATAATAGTCACCAAAAGCGGCGAAATCAATTTTTCTCAAAACGGCAAAACGATAATATCGGCACCCAATATGCCGATTTTCATTCCCAAAGGTTCGAATTATCTTAACGAATGTCTTGAAAATGCAGAATCATTTGTAATTAACTTTAACGCCGAAACCGATATTTCGGAAATAATTCAGCTGTCATTAGGCAATTTTTCCAAAATACAAGCTTGCTTTGATATTCTTGCGGATATTTCGGTAAAAGCAATTGCAAACGAACTTTCGGCGGGCGAAAAATTCTTGGCAAATTCCAAAATATACGAGCTGTTGGCAGAGCTTTTTGAAAACCGCCGTCCGAAAAGCGAGCAGGAAATTATTTTTGAAAAAGCCGTTGAAATTATCGGAAATTCTTATTGCAACGCGGAATTTTCGTGTAAAGATATTTCTTTGCAACTTAATGTTTCGGAAGTATATCTCCGAAGAATTTTTATAAAATACGCCGCCGTTCCAACCGGAAAATATATTGCAAAAGTAAGAATGGAACAAGCCGCAATTTTACTGTGCGAAAAAACGCCCATAAAGCAAACCGCTTCAAAAATAGGATATTCCGACGTCTACGGTTTTTCAAGAGCCTATTCCAATTATTTTGGCTTTCCGCCGTCGAAAACATAAAAAATAAACTCCGACAGTCACCGACTGCCGGAGCATATTTTTATTCCGCAATATTTTGCGCCATGGACGCTTTTACATATCCAAGGTCCGTAACGTTGACATCTCCGCTTTCGTCAATATCCACCGCCTGACGAAGTTTCTTTAAGCTGTCGCTTGTTCCGAAGCCTTTAATAACATTTATAAAGTCGTCTATATCAACAATGCCGTCGCCGCATTCGGAATCATAATCACCCTTTATATCTCCGCAAACAGGTGTAATATTACCCAAATCGACGTTACCGTTGTTTATTGTGAATGTTGCTTTGTTCGTTACATATCCGTTTTTTGTAAAGCAAATTTCATATGTGCCGTTACCCAAGTTTGCTTCAAAGGCAATAACCGCTTTTCCGTTGCCGTCATCGGCAATACTGAGTTTATCTTCCGATGTTGAAAAAACAACGTTTCCGTCCAAAGATACGCTAATCTTTGCCGCGCTGTTATATCCGGTTTCGTTGTCCGAATACCATTCTTTGTCTACATCTCTTTTGATAACATAATTTGCCGTAACCTTATAAGGAATTACGCCTACATCAAAAGACGTATTTATGGGCTGACAATAAACTTCGGTACTCGGAACGCACGGAGAATACAGATAATAGTTATCCTCGAATACCGTTTCAAGCGTACCTTTGTCAAGTTTCAAACCGGTATTTGCAAAATCCGCCACCGCAAATGTATTGGCTGAAATTGTAAATCCATAAACAGTCTTAAACACAAACGTACATATTTCCACAGAAGCGGTTGTTGCGTCGATTGAATGGTAGTTTGCGGCAACCCACGTATTTTGATAAATTCCGTTATCATTGTAATACGTATTAAATCCGCCGTCCGCTAAGGAAATATTTCCCGCCTCGTTAACATTATCCGTGTTAAACGAACAACTTTCAAATTCAAGCTGTTTGGTATTATACAGTAAGCCGAACGAACCGTAGTTTGCTTCCGCACCGGAGAATGTCAAAACAAGAGTATATTTTCCGTTTTGCTCATCGTATGTTCCTTTATAAGTATAATCCGCAAAGCTTGCCGACGCAAGAACAACAGTATAATCGCCTATTTCATAATCCGTAAAATACAAATAATTTTCGTCTTCGGTATAAGAAATAACTTCCGCTCCGTCTTGCATAAGCGATACTTTTTTGTCCGTAACCTTATAAATTCTGTAAAATTCTCCGATATTTCTTTCTTTAAGAACCGATTTCGGTATTTTTAAATTGATTCCGTTTGCAAAAACGGTAACTTTACCGCCGTCTGCGTCATATGCCGAAACACTGAACGCATAAATAACCTCATAATCATTGGTAATCAAAACATCGTTTTGCGCAGTGCCTGCGGCAGTTTTAACCGATGAATTAGAGCTGTAATCCGTTTCCGCTATCGAAGAAACAACAATTCTTTTAGCTTTTGAATTTTCAATATTGGAATTTTCCGTTTCGCAAGGTTTAATTTCCGTCCAAATTGCATAAAGCGTTGTATTATCGTTTGGAACGGTAAACATAAGCGAACCTTTTTCCGCATTTTTATCCGTACTCCAACCGTTAAAATAGTGATTTTTCATCACAGCGTTCGGAGCGGAAAGCTCTATTTCCGTATCGTTATATTTTTCAATGGAATTCGGAACCGTTCCTTGCGCTCCGTTTAAGTCAAATTCTATGTTATAAAGAGTTGAGAACAAAACAGTGTGTTCGCCTCTGCCTATTTCATAAATATTACCGTTTTTGGGCGTTGCCTTAACTCCGTCTATAACAACGTCCGCATCTTCATCATCGCAGGCAATTTCATATCCCGCAAAACTTCCGTCGTCGTTAAATTTCGGAGTAACAGTTCCGTCGGGGTCATATTTTATGAATGTTCCGTTTTCGGTAAGGTTTGCCGTATAGCCGTCCAAGGTCATATTAACTATAAATATTTCCTCACCCGTCACGCCTCGTGCCGTGCCGTCGCCGAATTTCGCTTCGTTAAAATTACCTCCGCTAACAACAAACACACTGTTTCCGTTAAGTACGTTTTGTTCAACAATCGTTGCGTTACCGTGCAGGAAAGACGTGCCGCCGAACGTACCGCCGCTTACGTTTACAACAACGTTACCGTTTATAACCGATTTGGAATTACCGCCGCTGTATACCGCGACAACCTTACCGTCGGAAATGTTAATTTCAACATCGCCGTTTATAATACTGTTATAATTTTGTCCGCCGTGGCTTCCGCCGAACACGGAGCCAACGGAGCCGCCCTCAATATTAATTATGCTTTTTCCGTTTAAGGTTGACGCCGACCAGGTTGTTCCCGGAAGAACTCTTGTAATGCTGCCGCCTTTAATTGTTATTATTTGCGGCTTATCCATTGTTATATTTCTGCCGGAAACCCCATGAATTGTCATATTTTGCGAAAAGTCCGTTGTGGTTATAAGATTTTTACCGATTGTAAGGTTATGCCCATTGCTGATAAAACCGGTATCCCAAAGAGAATCCGCAAGTCTGTGCATGGTGCAGTTGTCAACCGTGAGGTCACCCTTCAACTCCGCATTTTTGTAATACGTAAGAACAGGATTCGTACCGTCCATTCCTTTAATCGTTACAGCTTTTCTTCCGTCCGTATCCGCAAATATATTGGTAGCAAGAGTGCCGTTATACACATATTTTACATTTCCGGTGAACAAAACGTTTCCGCCGTCCGCGCCCAACGCCGCAACAGCCGAATTTATATCGGCATATGCAAATTTCACTTCGCCGCCGTAATAAATAACCCCGCCGCCGTTCTTAACAAAAGCAGTT
>CAZJCI010000202.1:0-3871 GCA_964544455.1 uncultured Oscillospiraceae bacterium | reverse complement strand
AAGAGCGGGAATACATGCCGACGGACTTCTTAAAGACGAGGAAATATATAATATTTTCAATACAAAAAAACTGCTTAACAGAAAAGCGTCCGTTATGATAAGCAAAACTTCCGGTCTTGCCGGAATCGCATATTGGATTAACGATTATTATGAACTTGACGCACAATGCGCGGTTGATAAAAAATCTCCGCTTGTAATAAAGCTGAAAGAATGGATTGACTCGGAATATGAAGGCGGCAGACAGTCTTCGTTGGCGCCGTCCGAAATCGAACGCAAAATTGAAGAATTTTCCGGTGGAACATTTAAAAAGTCTTAAAGAAATTTCGGACTCGTTTACTACTTTTTGAGGGAGGACTATATGGAACACAAAACAATATCGCTCGCCGACCAAATATTCGAACAACTTGAACGCAACATACTTTCCGGAGTATATGCAAGAGGTGAAATTTTTACCGAAACGCATCTTTCCGAACAGTTGGGCGTAAGCCGCACGCCGATTCGCGAAGCGTTGCGACGTTTGGAACAGGAACATCTTATTGCAGTTTCAACAAAAGGCGCGGTTATCATAGGCATATCGAAAAAGGATATTTGCGATATGTATGAAATAAGAATAAGAACGGAGGGACTTGCCTCCAAACTTGCGGCGGAAAATATAACCGACGACGGAAAAAAAGAATTGCTCGATATTGTGGAACTTCAAGATTTTTATGCCGAAAAAGGCGACGCGGATAACATAAAAAATATGGATTCCAAATTTCACGAAGCCATATATAGGCTATCGGGAAGTACCGCTATTTACGATACTCTTCACCCGTTGCACAAAAAAGTTATTAAATACCGAAAAGCGGCGGTTCAAAATTCCGGCAGAGCGGCGCAGTCCGTGGAAGAACACAAGGCAATTTGCAACGCAGTTATTCAAGGTAATGCCGAACTTGCGGAAAGTCTTACAATTCAGCATATAAAAAACGCAAGAGATAATATTGAAAAAACCGCAAAAGACTGAAATACAAAATTATGAAAGGTGTTTATAAAAATGGGACTTACAATTGCACAAAAAATTATAAAATCTCACCTTATTTCCGGTGAAATGACGGTTGGGAGCGAAATCGCGCTCAAAATAGATCAAACCCTCACCCAAGACGCAACCGGAACCATGGCTTATCTTGAATTTGAGGCAATGGGAATTCCTCGGGTAAAAACCGAAAGAAGCGTGGCGTATATCGACCATAATACGTTGCAATGCGGATTTGAAAACGCCGACGACCACCGATTTATCGGAAGCGTGGCTAAAAAACACGGTATTTACTTTTCACGCCCCGGAAACGGAATATGTCATCAAGTACATCTTGAACGTTTCGGAAAACCGGGAAAAACGCTTATAGGTTCGGACAGTCACACTCCCACCGGAGGCGGTATAGGAATGTTGGCGTTCGGAGCGGGCGGACTTGACGTTGCCGTTGCAATGGGCGGCGGAGAATATTATATAACAATGCCGAAAATGTTTAAGGTTAACCTTACCGGCAAGCTCAGACCGTTTGTTACCGCAAAAGACGTCAGCCTCGAAATTTTAAGAATCCTTTCGGTTAAGGGCGGCGTGGGAGCTGTTATAGAATGGGGCGGAGAGGGAATAAAAACTTTATCCGTTCCGGAAAGAGCGACAATTACCAATATGGGAACCGAACTTGGCGCAACAACTTCCATTTTCCCATCTGACGAAATTACGGAAGCATTCCTTAAAGCCGAAGGCAGAGGAGAAGATTATATTCCTCTTGCAAGCGACGCCGACGCGGTTTATGACAGAATTATTAATATTGACCTTTCCGAGCTTAAGCCGCTTATTGCATGTCCGCACAGCCCGGATAACGTTGTTACCGTTGAATCCTTAAAAGGTACAAAGGTTAATCAGGTTTGCATCGGCTCTTGCACAAATTCTTCGCTTTTGGATATGCTTAAGGTTGCCGCTTTGCTGAAAGGCAAAACAATAAACCCCGATGTCAGCCTTTCCATTTCTCCCGGTTCAAAACAGGTTTTGGGAATGTTGGCTGATTGCGGCGCACTTTCCGATATAATCGCTTCAGGCGCAAGACTTTTGGAATGCGCTTGCGGACCGTGCATAGGTATGGGCTTTTCGCCGAATTCAAACGGAGTATCGCTCCGAACCTTTAACAGAAATTTTGAAGGAAGAAGCGGAACCGCAGACGGTCAGGTATACCTTTGTTCACCCGAAACGGCAGTTGCGGCGGCTCTTTGCGGAGAAATAACCGATCCGATGTTGCTTGGAGAAATGCCTAAAATCACTATGCCCGAATCATTTAAGATTGACGACAGTGCGGTTATTGCCCCGGCAAGCGAGGAAGAAGCCGCAAACGTTGAAATTATAAGAGGACCGAATATAAAAAAATTCCCGGACACATATCCTGTGACGGATACCATAGAAGCTCCGCTTATGCTTAAAGTGGGCGATAATATAACAACAGATCATATTATGCCCGCAGGCGCAAAAATTCTTCCGTACCGTTCAAACATTCCGCATCTTTCGCAATATTGTTTCGGCGTATGCGATAAAACTTTCCCCGAAAGAGCTCTTAAAGCGGGAAAAAGCATTGTAATCGGCGGTTCAAACTACGGTCAGGGTTCAAGCCGAGAACACGCCGCTCTTGTTCCGCTTTATCTTGGCGTTAGATGCGTTATTGCAAAAAGCTTTGCAAGAATTCACGTGGCAAACCTTATTAACGCAGGTATTCTTCCGCTGACATTTAAGAACGCCGAAGATTATGATAAGCTTAATCAGGGCGACGAACTTGCTTTGTGCGGAATTCACAAAGGTATGGACAGCGGCGAAATAACTCTTATTGATAAAACCACCGGCGAAAACTGCACGTTGGTATGCGCTTTTTCCGAAAGACAAAAAGAAATGCTGAAATGCGGCGGACTTCTTGGATATACAAAGTCAAAAAATAATTAATAATAGTTTTGAAACGAAAGGAATTTTTCAAAATGTCATATAACATAGACCAATACTGCGACCATTTTAAAAAACTGCTTGAAGCTCAGCTTGAAAGAGCGGAAAGAATGGAAAGCAACACGGAAAGAACCGATTTCGGCAAAAAAGACAAAATAGTTATCGGAGTAATCGGCGGCGACGGAATAGGTCCGATTATAGTAAACCAAGCCAAAAGAGTTGCCGAAAAATTGCTTGCAAACGAAATTTCCTGCGGTAAAGTTGAAATCAAAGAAATCGAAGGGCTTACCATAGAAAACAGACTTGCAAAAAACAGCGCGGTTCCGAAAGACGTTCTTGAAGCAATAAAGGAATGCGACGTGCTTCTTAAAGGACCGACAACAACGCCCAAAGGCGGCACAATGGAAAGCGCGAACGTAACTCTTCGCCGAGAGCTTGACTTGTATGCAAACGTTCGCCCGGTATGCGTGCCGGAAAAGAATATTGATTGGATATTCTACCGTGAAAACACCGAAGGCGAATATGTGCTTGGCAGCAGCGGTTTGGAAATTCCCGAAAAGCTTGCTTTTGACTTTAAGGTTACAACCGACGCCGGAACAAGAAGAATTGCAAGAGCTGCGTTTGAATATGCAAAAGCAAACGGAAAAACAAACGTTTCAATTGTTACAAAAGCCAATATTATGAAGAAAACCGACGGCAAATTCTCCGCAATCTGCAATGAAATTGCGTCCGAATATCCCGAAATTACCACGGAAGAATGGTATATAGATATTATGGCGGCAAATCTTGTGAACGAAGCTATAAGAGATAAGTTCCGGGTGTTTGTTCTTCCCAACCTTTATGGAGATATTATCACCGACGAAGCGGCGCAAATTCAGGGCGGCGTAGGCACTGCAGGAAGTGCGAATA
>CAZJCI010000201.1:0-3960 GCA_964544455.1 uncultured Oscillospiraceae bacterium | reverse complement strand
GGAATCTGGATTTGCGGCGCAAAACGATTATTACGAACATCAGAAAAAAGCTTTAAAGGATTTACCACAAAAAAGCGTTGAAGAAGTTTTGAATATGAGCGACCTTGACGCGATTGTTGTTGAAACTCACGATACAATGCTTTCGAAATACGCTCAGATGGCTGCCGACAGAGGCTTTAATATTCATGTGGATAAACCGTGCGCAACGGATTATGAAGCTATGAAAAAGCTTATTGAAACGGTTAAAGCAAAAAATCTTGTTTTTCATACCGGATATATGTATAGATTTAATCCTGCGGTAAATAAAGCGGTGGAGCTTTTTGAAAGCGGAGAATTGGGAGAAGTTTTTTCCGTGGAGGCTCATATGGACTGTGAACACAAGCCCGATAAACGAGAATGGCTTTCGGGTGTTCCGGGCGGAATGATGATGTTTTTGGGATGTCATCTAGTGGACTTGGTTAAACAGTTTGCGGGAGTTCCGGAAGAAGTTATATGTATGAACACTTCGACGCATCTTGAAGACGTTCATTCCAAAGATTACGGTTTTGCGGTATTTAAATATAAAAACGGACTTTCTTTTGCAAAAACCTGCGCAAGAGAAATAGGCGGTTTTGACAGACGTCAGCTTGTTGTTACGGGAAGCCTTGGAACGGTTGAAATTAAGCCGCTTGAACGTTATACGAACACGGGTATGCAGACGTATATGAGTGTTGTAACTACCAAAGAAACGCAAGGAAGATGGTTGGATTGCAAACAAAATATTGAATTTCCCGCATTTCACAGATACGACGCAATGATGCGCAACTTTGCTCAGAAGGTTAGGGGAGAAGTTACGGATAAATTTACTCCGGATTATGAGCTTGAGCTTTATAAGATGGTGGCGCAAGCTTGCGGAATATTTTAAAAAAGAATATCTGAATTGAAATTTCGGCAATAACCGTATTAAAAGTGTTATTGCCGAATAATTTTATTTTATGTTGTTTTTTTCGGAAATTAGAATATCCCGTTCGCAAAACGGGACTTTTTCTTTGCCGCAAAGCTGAAAATTTTCGTGACCTTTTCCGCAAAGAAGGACTGCGTCTCCGGGTTTTGAATTCCGCACGGCATAGCGTAGAGCTTGAGTTCTGTCCGAGATTTTTATGAATTTTTTGCTGTCTGTAAAATATGCGGCAATTTCATCTATAATGCTGTCGGGATTTTCGCACCCGGGATTATCGCTTGTAATTATGCTGAAATCCGAAAGTTCGTTGCAGGCAATGCCGAGATCCCGTCTTCTGTTTTTGGTACGGTCGCCGACAGAGCCGAAAACCGTTACGATTCTTTTTGGATTATAGCTTCGAACCGTTTTAAGCAAGGTTCGCATACTTATTTCGTTGTGAGCGTAATCGATTACGAAAATTCTGTCGTTGCAAAGAGGAACAACTTCGAATCTGCCTTTGATTGAAACGGTTTCTACGCCGTATATTGCGGCGTTTGAGCATATTCCGAGTTTTTTTACCGTTGCGATTGTTGCAAGAGCATTGAAAACCGAAAATTCGCCCGGAACGGGAAGTTTTATGTTTGACCGTATGCCTGAAGAAACGAGTTCAAACGAAACGCCCATTTTTCCGTTTTCAAAATACCGTTTTATATTTTTTGCGGTGTAATCCGCATTATTTTTGACGGCGTAGGTAGTGACGGAGCAAGTGCTTGAGTTTAGCATATCGGGAAAATATTCGTCGTCCGCATTGAATATTCCGTGTTTGCACATTGAAAAAAGCTTTTTTTTGCAATTTTTGTAATGTTCGAAATTAGGGTGCTCGGTTGGTCCTATGTGGTCGGGAGAAAGATTTGTAAACAAGCCGATGAGAAATTCGACGCCGTCCACTCTGTAATTAAAAAGAGCTTGAGAAGAAACTTCGATAACGCAAGCTTTTATGCCGCAATCAACCATATTGCGAAATGTTTTGTGCAATTCAAGGCTTTCCGGCGTTGTGTTTTGAGTTTCGCAGTGAGTTCCCGCATAATCTATACCGCTGGTGCCGATATATCCGCACGGAATTTTTGCCGAATTCAGACAGTGGAAAATCATATTTGCAACTGAGGTTTTGCCTTTTGTTCCGGTTATTCCGATAAGCTTTAATTCTTTTGCGGGATTTCCGAAAAAGGCTGCCGAAACATGGGCAAGAGCTTGCCTGGTGTTGTAAAATTCAACGACAATTGCGTCTTCGGGGAGTTCGATACATTTTGAAACGGCAAAAACTCTGCAACCGTTTTTATATGCGTTTGACGCATAACTGTGGCCGTCGCTTGAGCTTCCGATAAGGCAAAAAAACATTGCTCCGTTTGAAGCTTTTCGAGAATCGAAAGTGATGCTTGAAATATCTGCGTCGTTTTGACGGCTTGTTATTTGATAATCTACGTTTGAATTTGCAAGTAATTGGGATAGTTTCATATATTTTCTTCCTGTTTTTATTAACTTTGCGGGCTATAAATCAAACCCAACGGCTTCTTTGCCGCAACGCTCTATGGCGCATTTTGCAAGCACTTCGAGGGAATCAACAAAACGGTTGTCCAGTCCTTCGTTCTTTTTAATGAGACTTAATTCGGTACATCCGAGAATTATTTTTTGGGCTCCGTTTTTAAACAGATAGTCGGACGCGATTTTAAACTTTGACATATCGGCGTTTTTGCCCGTTTTTATGTTGTCGTAAATAATTGAAGTTATAAGAGTTTGAGTTTCCTTGTTCGGGACAACACATTCAATCCCGTGTTGTTCAAGGTATTTGTGGTAGGTTTTTGATGAAATTGTTCCTTCCGTTGCCATTACGCCGGCTTTTTTTATGCCTTTTTTGGAAAGATAGGCGGCTGTTTCTTCCATTATGTTCAAAAATGGAATATCTATTGCTTCGGTGAGCATATCGTAAAAATAGTGCGCCGTATTACACGGAATGGCAAGCAATGTTACGCCGAATTCTTTGAGCCGTTTGGAATCTTCAACCATAATTTTTAACGGGTTTTCGGTTGATTTTCCGATGATAAAGCTTGTTCTGTCCGGCGTTGTGGCTCGGCTGTTTATTACAATATCTATATGTTCTTGGTCGCAGTTTGCTTTGGTATGAGAAGTTATCATTTCATAAAAATAAACCGTTGCCATAGGTCCCAAACCGCCGAGAATTCCAAGAACCGGGTGGTTATTATCTTGTGTAATCATATCAAAGCTCCTTTGGACGGCAAAATATACCTTTATTTGTATACATTATCTTTTGCAGTATTTTTTATATTTTTTAAAATGATTAAAAACCATTGCCGAAACATAAAATCTTCTTTTTAAATTATGCTTTAAATCTGCCTTATACCATAGTGACGAAACAAATTTTCCTTGTTTGACAAGCTGTTTTGCTTCATCGGAATATTTTTTATCGGAACAGTATTTATAAATAACTTTTTTGGGAATATACGTCCAAAGCGTTTTGTTTTGCGATATTTTTACGGTTGCGTTTTCAAGCGAATTGTTTATATAATCTTCAACAAGATATTTGGCAATGTTTTCTCCGCTTGCGGTTACGTAATAATTGGAACGTCCCTGACGTAAATTGATTTCAAACGCTTTGTGGGTGTTATCTCGCACGTCGTATTTTATATCGAAATTCGCAAAGCCGATATAGCCTATATCTTCAAGGAAACGTTTGAAGTTTTCGCAAAGAGTCGGATCGTATTGCGTTATTATTGCCGCGTGATTTCCTCTGCCTTTTGGCGTATGTTCTTCAAGCAAAACGTGCCCCAGGCTCATCATTTTTACTTTTTTATCTTTTCCGCAATAGGCTGTCAACACATACATTCTGCTGTCGTCGCCGGGAATCATATCTTGAAGAATGACGCTGTCCGAATATCCGGAATTAAAAATTGTTTTTATTATTTCGTTTGCTTTTTCGGCGGATTCTGCAACATATACTTTGTTCATTCCGTCAAAGGGGTGTT
>CAZJCI010000200.1:0-4053 GCA_964544455.1 uncultured Oscillospiraceae bacterium | reverse complement strand
AGCAATATTGAACACGCTGTAAAATGTTGCCGCTTGACCTGAAGATGTGAGCATTGCCGCCGTGCCGCCTTCGAGTGCGCAAATTTTGGCGGCTACGTTATCGTTTGTGGGATTTTGAAGTCTTGTATAGAAATAGCCGCTTGCTTCGAGATCGAAAAGTTTTGCCATATCCTCGCTTGTGTCGTATTTAAATGTTGTGCTTTGAATGATTGGGACTTGACGGGGTTCGCCGTTTCCCGGAACATATCCTCCCTGAACACACGTAGTTTCGATTGTGTTTTTCATGATAATCTTCCTTTCTTGTTGACAAATTTGGTTTATTAAAATAAATAAAGCGGCTTTGCTTTTGGCAAAACCGCAATAAAATTGTGTTTTTTAATTACGCATAGAACACGGTTTTGCATTTGTATTTAAACTTTTAGGGCACATTACGGCGGATATATACATAGATACGGTAATAATTATAACGGCGGATTCGGAAATAATTATAAAACTGCGTATTATGACGCCGTATGCGATAATGCTGATAATTATAAACAGAAAAACAGACACTGCCGCCGCAATGCCTGTAATAACACCATTATTAAAATTAAAGCAATTTGCGTAATTTTGCGCAGAATTTGACGAAGGTGCATTGCAAAGTGCATCTTTTGACGAGCGATTATTACTTGAATATAGCGAAAGACACATAACAAACACCTCCTAAAAATCTTTAACTATTTTACCACAAAAAAAACGTTTTGTCAAGAAAAAAATTCAATTTACGGCTAAATGCCAAAAAATACGTCGTTTTTTACATTAAACAAATATTTTTATGTCAGAAATTCGGGAATGTGTACAACACTTCGCCTAAAAAAGCGAAATCAGATAGATAACGACAAGATGAAGCGGATAATAAATATAGAAAAAACCTTTCATATTCACGTCTCCCCGTTTTCCGTTATAGAGTGCAAGCAACGGAACGGAAAAAAGAGAAAACCACTGTATGTTTCCAGAATCCAACGAAAGCAATATGAGGCATATTGTTGTTACGATTATCTTTACGGTTTTGTTTTTGGCAAAATATATTGCAAACGGGAGCATTACGCCGAAAAATCCGTAATCTATGCAAAAATCGGTATCGGCAAGCGAAGTTTGCGATACGAATACCGTCAGATATACAGTTAGGAGCAACGCAAGGAATGCAAATAAGCGAGCGTTGCGGGATTTTTCTTTTAAAGCGTAATCGAATGAAAAAATCATCAGCAACGACAGAGAAAACGTTACGAAAATACATTGGTACAATGAATTCATAGCAACGAAATAGGCAATTTGGCAAACGGTGGCGACGCCGAAAATTCTTAGAAAATATTTTTTTCTGTTTTTTGTATGCGAGCATCCTTCCGCTATCATATATGCGAATATGGGGAACGCAAGTCTGCCGAAAACTCTGAATAATACTATGTTCGGAAAGAGCTGTAAGCCTATGTGATCCACGGTCATTGATATAAGCGCGATTATTTTTAGGAAATTACTGTCAAAATATTCGGAAATGCGTTTCATATAAACTATTACTCCCGTTGGTTATTGTTTGGCGCGGTGTACCGACCGAAAATTTCGTAGTTTCGTTCTTTGGGGTGCAGGTTGTTGTATTGAACGCTGTAATAGATATTCAGCCATTCTTTTTCTTCGTTTTCCGCCAAATTGTAATCGATGAATTCTTGTTTTGATATTGAATAGTAGCCCAACGAATTTATTGCGGGGACAACCTGACGCAGTTCGGTTAAGAAAGTATAATAGGGAGATTTGGAAACGTTTGCGGTATCCAGCAAAAGACTTGCCAAATAATTAATGCTTGTGCAATCGATATATGAATCTTCTATATCGTAGTTTGCCCATATGAAAAACGGAATTTTGTATTGCAACAGGCGTTCTTCCTGGGTTTCGAACGTACCTTCGTGAGCTTTTTCGTAAAATTCGGCTTCGATTTTCGGAAAATGGTCGCCGAAAAAAAGAACTATTGTTTCTTCTTCGTAATTTTGCAATTCGGTCAACAAATATTCGACGGCTTTATCGGATTCGTTTATGAGCGTCAGATACTGTTCTGCCAACGGATATTGGTTTTCGGCACCGACAATTTCGACGGTTTTTTGGAAATTATCGCCTTCGTAGGTATATCCGCCGTGATTTTGCATTGTTATTCCGAATATGAACATTGGAGAATCGGAGGGTTCTTCGTTTAGGCGATTGATTATTTTTTTGTAAACTTCTATATCTTTGACGTAATTTCTTATTGTTTCCGCACCGCTGTAATCTTCCAAAAAAGTGCTTTCGGAAAAGCCGAGTTTGGGATAGAGTCTGTCTCTTGACCAACCGGTTTTGCCGTAAGGGTGAGTGGAAACGGTTTTATAGCCGAGCGAAGCCAAATACCATGGCAATGTGTGAATGGAATCGCTTATGAATTGCTGATAGGGAACGCTGTCGGTAGGCATAAAGCACATTGAATGACTTGTGAGAAGTTCGAATTCGGAATTGGCTGTATTCCCTCCGAAAACCGACGACAAAGCATAGCCCTTTACGGTATTTTCTTTTAAAGAATCTATGTAGGGCATTACGGGAATATTTGTTGTTACGCCGTCGCCCAAAATTCGGTAATCAGAAAAAGACTCGTTCATTATTATAATTATGTTGGGGCGTTCGGCTGATGAGGAATCGGCATTTTCGGAAATAAAATTGTGTTTTTGAAAATCGCTTATGAGCTTATCGCTGTTGCAACCGTTGAGTTCGCATTCTTCGGAGTGAATGTGCATTGTATCGGAAGATTCGGGATTATTGTTTTCGGTATTGTTTTGTTCGGAAGAATTTAATTGAGAGTTTTCTTCTTCGGATTCAACGTAGGTATCTATGAAAGAGCGCAAACCGATGTCGTAGCCGGAGTTTTTTTTCATATCGTGGTCTTTTACCGTAAGAAAAAAATTTAAGTAATATCCGTTTTTGGTGGTACCGTAATTTTTCCAAGTTTCGATTTTCATATTGTTTGTGACGGAAACAAGCAACGCAAACAGCACGGTTTCGAGTATTGCGGCGACGGCTCTTGATTTGAGCGGAGCGATTTGCGGAATTTTTGGTAAAGTTAAATATGCCGATAAAAACAGAATCCACAAAATTACTCCGTGAACCATAAGCTTGGGAACATTAAACTCATATTGTGAAGCAACGTTCATTGCGGTTTTTACGGAAAGAAAATCGTTAAAACTGAGTTCGTTGCCTCGCATCGCGTAAACAACGCCGTTTATTGCGGAAAGCAACAGCAACAAGCCGCAACCTATTGCGCAAGAAAGTTTCCATTTTGCGCTGACGACGAAAATCAGACCGCAAACAAGAAATATGCAAATAAAATTAAGGCAAAATGCCTTGAAATCGGCATAAATTGTATATTTGGACGATACTGTTGTGAAAGAAACAAAATATGTTGCAACAACAAGGCATATGCTGCCGCAAACGTTTATAACCCAATTTAAGGATTTGCTTTCGGTTTTTATTTTTATATTTTTTAAAACAAAATATACCGCTCCGTATATTATTCCGAACAAGGGATTTTTTAAATATAAACCGCTTATTATCAGAATTAACAGCGAAACAAATCCGTTCAGAATATCTATTTTGTTATCAAATTTAAAAATTTGCTTTATGAAAGACATGGTAACATTAATTCCTTTTCTTTTTTCGCAATCGATTCGTTTTTTTGCGCCGTACATCGCAAATTAAAGACAGTATGACGTAAGGCGTAATATCTTTTTTGATTCTGCTATCAATCGGAGTTATGATTTTGAGTCAGCAAAACTATGCATTCGACGTGGCCTGTTCGCGGAAACATATCAACGCCTACGGCATTTTGAGCCGTATAGCCGAAATTATCGAAATATTTTAAATCTCTTGCAAGCGTTGCGGGGTCACACGAAATATAGACAATTTTTGGCGATTTGAATGAGGAAATTCGTTTTACGGTTTCTTCGCCGCAACCTTTTCGATGGGGATCGATTATAATAATGTCGTGCGACAGTTTGCGTATTC
>CAZJCI010000199.1:0-4059 GCA_964544455.1 uncultured Oscillospiraceae bacterium | reverse complement strand
GCGGAGTGCGACAAGGGCTGTGCGCCCTTGACCTCACCAGCCTTTTGAAAAAGGCTGGACGAAAACTTTCCTTTTACGGTGGGGAATATTTTTGCAGTTGCGGCGGTGAGGGCGGATTTTTGCCGTTTAACCGAATATA
The DNA here is from genome assembly GCA_964544455.1 of uncultured Oscillospiraceae bacterium. Classification (GTDB taxonomy): domain Bacteria; phylum Bacillota; class Clostridia; order Oscillospirales; family CAG-382; genus SIG622. Next base: position 3,920 of record CAZJCI010000199.1, on the reverse strand, counting down.
ATCAGCTCCAAACCGCAAATAACCCGACAAAATAAAAAACTTCCACACCCCCAAAAAAACACCCCAAAAAGGAAAATTCTTTTGCGGAGCTTTTCTTATAAGAAAAGCGACCGGGGACAAGGGGCGAGTAGCCCCTTGCCGCTGTCCGCAGACAGCGAAACCCCACACGCAAACAAATTGAAAGGAGCGTCGATATGTACCGTTTTATAAAAAAAGAATACGTAATTTCGATAATAACTGCGCTTATCGCAATACTTATCGGCGCAAAAACAGTGGGGAATATGGGCTATCGCTACGTAAAAACGGAAAGCGGCATAAAATTCTTCGGGAAGTTTGAAAACGACTATCCAAAAAAAGGTTGGATTTTTTATCCCGACGGCAACAGCGGAGTTATCGAAATTCAACTCGGCAAAGTTACCTTTAATGACGGCTCGGTATATGTCGGCGGACTTTACGGCTTGGAACGCAACGGCAACGGCTCGATGAAATACGCCGACGGAAGCGTTTATGAAGGCGAATTTAAAAACGACAAAATAAACGGCAACGGAACGTTTAAGGGAACAAACGGCGAAATATATTCCGGTAGCTTTTCGGACGGCAAAAAAGACGGCTACGGAACATATACTTATGTCGACGGAAGCGTTTACAGCGGCGGCTTTTCAAACGGCAAACGAAGCGGAACCGGCACGCTGAAATATCCCGACGGGAGCGTTTATAACGGCGGCTTTGCAAATAACCTGAAAAGCGGCAACGGCACTTTCGTTTACTGTAACGGCGATACCTATACGGGGGATTTTTCCGAAGATATGAAAAACGGCTACGGAGTCTACGTCTGGGCGTCCGGCGCAAAATATGCCGGAACTTTTAAGGACGATAAATTCAACGGCTCCGGAAATATGTATTTTTCCAACGGAACGGTTTACAGCGGAGAATTTGAAGACGGAAAACCCATTTCCGAAAAAATAAACGCTTAATTTCTTTTCGAGGTATTTTATGAACCAAAACGGAAAAGCATTAAATTCGGCATATTCCTCGTATTCCCAAAATTTCCCGAAAGACGAGGAGACAACGGAAATTTTGGAGGGAATTATATCGGTTAAAGCGGCGGTAACCGCAGGAAAAAGAAAAATATATTCCGTTTACGTGGACGGCGAAAAATACAAAAAACGAGACAGAAAAATTACCTCTTTCGTCTCCTTTTTAAAACAAAACGGAATAAAATGCGAATTTTGCGAACGAGGCGTTATCGACGCTTTCGTTAATTCGTCGGATAAAAACAGCGGAACAACCCACGGCGGAGTCGCCGCGTCGGTGGGAAAACGAATTTACCAAGATTATACGGAAATTTTGAACGCAACCGCCGAAGAAAAAGGCTTTTGCATATATTTGGACGGCGTGGAAGACCCGTTTAATCTGGGCTACGCTTTCCGTTCGCTTTATGCCTGCGGAGCTTGCGGAATCATTCTTCCCGGTAAAGAACGAAACGGCGGCGCGGGCGTTTTGGCAAGAAGTTCCGCCGGAGCCTGCGAATATATGAAAACCGCAATATTTTGCAACAGCGAAGAAAAAAACGAAAGACTGAAGCTTATATCGCAAATAAAAAAAAGAGGCATAAAACTCTGCTGCGCCGCAGTATCAAAAGATTCGGTTTCTGTTTTCGATTATGACGACGGATTCCCCGCAATTCTCTTTATCGGAGGCGAAAAAAGAGGAATTTCGCCCGAATACGTGGAAAACGCCGACAGAATAATTCATATACCCTATTTTTCAAACAACGTAAAATATTCACTGCCCACCGCAACCGTTGCCGCAATCGGCGGCTTCGAACTTATGCGAATAAAAAATAAAAATAAAAATAACGCCGCAAACGAAAAATAATCGTCTGCGGCGTGTTTTATTCCCAACAAACCCAAAATCGGCGCACCCCGACAAAAACAAACTTAAACCAAGATGTGAGTTTGACCGCTTTAATAAGTGGCGGTCAAACGGACTAATTCGCGGGCACATAAACAAGAAATTACATCTACACCAAGTGCGCGAAGAGCCCGTCGGGGCTATCCGACTGACACGACTAACATAAAAATTTGCTGTGAGTTTGACCGCTTTAATAAGTGGCGGTCAAACGGAACAGTTCGCGGGCACTTAAACCAAGAAATTCCACCTAATCTAAGCGCACGAAATGCCCGTCGGGGCTACCCGACGGCGGTCAAACGGAACAGTTCGCGGGCACATAACCAAGAAATTTCACCTAATCTAAGCGCGCGATGTGCCCGTCGGGGCTAACCGACTGACACGACTAACCTAAAAATTTAACGTGAGTTTAACCGCTTTAATTTATGGCGGTTAAACGGACTAATTCGCGGGCACATAAACAAGAAATTCCACCTAATCTAAGCGCGCGAAGAGCCTGTCGGGGCTACCCGACTCGGGTTCTCCCCAAGAGGAGTTGAAGTTCGAAAGCCCAATGTCCTGCGGCATACGATAATCCGGAAGATTGTCCCTTTCCGTAAGCTCTTCCCTTATCGCCTGCAAATATTTGAACCCGAATTCGTGACTCGGCGAAACATAATGCCCCTCGTCCCATTCGTTCCAGTTGTCAATCATAAAAATTCGCTTACCCCATGCACCGTCGGGTAAAGAATCCGTCATAGCTTTCATACGACGAAGAATTATTCGGAAATTCTCCGGCGTAAGATGATATTTCGTACCCAAATGAAAATTATATCCCATATCAATCCAATGCTGCGAATACCGAGGCGTAGCGTCCCAAAAACAGGTTGCCGTTGGAATATAACGGCAAGGGTCGTCGGCAAGACGTCGCCTTAAAACGTCCGTTTGTCCGTTTATAATGTCTTCCTGCGGCGGCATATCATAGGGCGCAGTATAGCCCGACGAATAGCAAAAACGAAAATCGTAACCCCTGCTTTTGCTGTCCGCAATGGATTCGGCGTCGCTTTGGTAATCGCAATTCGCAAAAATCATTCCGTCGAACCCCTGCGAAACGGCGTATTCCCGGCAGGAATCAAACGCCGCTTTTTGCTGCTCGGGCGTTCCCAAAGCTTCGGCAAGCCGTTGGGGAAAGAATACAAAAAGTACCGGCTTGTTGTCTATTTTAAGATAATTCTCTCTTTTAAAATACGTTTCCGTCCAAAAAGGCATAAGATTTTTAATAATATCTTCGGAATCCGTAGTTCCCCAACGAGGACTGTTTTCAAACATAATGGCAAATTTCATATACTTTTGATATTTCGCATTAAACAACGCTTCGTGCAAGCCGTGCCCGCAACGTAAATCCTTGACGGTTATGGGTTTTCCCATATTTTCGATTTTTCTGTACCAACAGTGAATAAAACAGTTAATTCCGTGCTCCACTGCCCATTTTATTTCCCAATCGCAAAGAACGTGATTTTCTTCGTCGTAATATCCGTGAAGAGGCGTTCTTTACGGAAAGTCGTGCAAGTCGTCGAATCCGTTGTGAATTTGCGTCGCCCCCTTTTTCCATGCGGCGTAATAATGAGCCGCAACCACCCTGTCCGTCGTTGCCGGCGAGGGCTTCGGAACGTAATTTTCAAGCTTAATATTGTACATTTTGTGCTTATTTAGTGCGTTTATTTTGAGGTTATTTTAAGTTATTTTTGGAAAAAGTTCTTTATTTTTGGGATATTATACGTTATTTTTCGAAAAAAATAACGACTCCGAGCAAAGATTATTTGTTAATTTTGATTTTCAAGGGGGGATTTCGCAAACTGCGGAGTGCGACAATGGGAAGTTTCGCCGTCTGCGGACGGCGACCAAAGGCGCCGCCTTTGGAAACTACCAACTTTTTTGAAAAAAAGTTGGATAAAAAACTTTTCTTTTGGGGTGGGATTTTTTGGGGAATATTGTGGAAAATTTTGATTTCGGCGGTTTGTTTAGGTTTT
>CAZJCI010000198.1:0-4117 GCA_964544455.1 uncultured Oscillospiraceae bacterium | reverse complement strand
AATTCAAAATCGCCTTGGTCTTATTTTTGGATAGCATTTGACGGTATTTATGCCAATTCTCTGCGCTCTTTGGAAAACTCCGTTACCGACGCTCCTACCGACTTATTTGAAAATTTTTTCAATAAATGCAAAACAAACTCTTGCGATAAATATACTGCCGCGTCTTTTTTATTTTTACTTTACAGTAAACTTATTCCGACAAATCAAACAATCGTAAATCAGGATTATCCCGAAGCTGTAAAAAAAATAATAAAACTGAAATATATGCAAATTTCAAATGTCAGCGAAATCGCAAAAACATTAAATATAGACAAACGCTATATGTCGCGAATATTTAAGGAACGGTACGGGAAAACAGTTATAGGGTATCTTATTGAAGTAAGAATAAAACACGCATGCGAACTTTTAAAAAACGGCTATTCGGTTTCTGATGCCGCTTCAAATGTAGGTTACAGCGACAGTTTTAATTTTTCCAAAATGTTTACCAAAATAATCGGTTGCTCTCCACGTGAATATAAAAACGAACATATTTTGCGTATAAAAAACGATAATTAATTTCAAAATTAATATAACCGTAATAAATGAAAGGATGATTAATTTGAGAAAAACAAAAATAGTCTGTACAATCGGACCTGCCTCCAACAACGAAGAAACTCTAACAAAAATGTGTCTTGCCGGAATGAATGTTGCAAGATTGAATTTTTCGCACGGTACTCATGAAGATCATAAAAAAAACATCGATCTTATAAAAAAAGTACGCGAAAAACTGAATATGCCAATCGGCATATTGCTTGACACAAAAGGTCCCGAATATCGTATAGGCATATTTGAAAACGGAAGTATTACTTTAAACGACGGCGATGTTTTTACTTTTACCACAGATGAAATAACCGGAAACGAAAAACGAGTTTCCGTAAGCTATAAGAACCTTCCGTCCGAAATAGTGCCCGGAGATAAGATTTTACTTAATAACGGTCTATTAATATTCGAAGCAACAAAAATCACCGGAAACGATATTGTTTGCACGGTTATAAGCGGCGGCGTTTTATCCAACAGAAAAAGTATGAGTTTTCCAAACAAGGTTCTTAAGCAAGACTACCTTTCCGAAAACGATAAAGCAGATTTATTGTTCGGGATTTCACAAAATATTGATTTTATCGCTTGTTCTTTTGTTTCGTGCAAACGCGATATTCTTGACGTTAAAAATTTCCTTTATGAAAACGGGTGCACCGACATAGATTTAATAGCAAAAATTGAAAATCAAGCCGGTATAGACAATATAGATGAAATATGCGAAGAATGTGCCGGAATTATGATAGGCAGAGGCGATATGGGCGTTGAAATTCCGTATGTGAAGCTTCCTGCCATACAAAAACATCTTATCACCAAATGCCGCCTGCTTGGAAAGCGAGTGATCACCGCCACCGAAATGCTTGAATCTATGATTAACAATCCCCGACCTACAAGAGCGGAAATATCCGATGTTGCAAACGCAGTATACGACGGTTCAAGCGCAATTATGCTATCTGGCGAAACCGCAGCCGGAAAATATCCTATTAAAGCGGTTGAAGCAATGGCTAAAATTGCAGCGGAAACCGAACAAAATATCCATTATGAAAAAAGATATTCTTCCACCGATTTCAAAATAAAAAATACAATCGACGCAATTTCCCATTCCACCTGCGGAATGGCAACCGATATTAATGCCAAAGCAATAATCGTATGTTCCATATCCGGTATGACGGCAAGAATGGTTTCAAGATTCCGACCTCCGGTAGATATAATAGGTCTCACAACAAATACTCGCGCACTTTATAAACTAACGCTTTCATGGGGAGTTACTCCGGTACTTGCTGAAGATTATCCGTCAATAGAAGTGTTGTTTTACGTTGCCAAAAAAACCGCAAAGAATATTCTGAATCTTAATTCGGGCGATAAAATTGTTATAACCGGCGGCGCAACAAACGGTTCTTCCGGAAATACGGACTTAATAAAAATTGAAGTTATTTAAATATATACTCCGAAACGTTTTTGTTTCGGAGTTTTTTATGCTTTAAAATCCTGTACATACCCCATCATATCCTCACCGTCAACATTACCGTCAATTCTGAAATAAGTAAACGACTCCGGAACATCTCCCACAATAATTGTTTCCGCAATTACGGTTTGCACTTTTACCGGAACTTCAACATATCTAAATGGGAATACAATCGCAACATTAACATTAATATCAAACGATATTCTGTAAATGGTTTGATTAATTCCCGCTTCCACAAGCTCGCCTGTCATTCTCGTGTTCACTTCACCAATCGGACGAAATTTTACCGTAATTTTAAATCCCCTGCCATAAAAAAAACTGCCTCCGATAAGATTACCAATAGGTATTTGCGCTTCATATTGCGAATCGCTCTGACACAATTCCGAAATTGTTTTATCCAAATTGTTTTTTAGCATATTGATTTTTACCATATCCGAACTTATCGCCGATATACTTCCAAGCTCGTCTTTTTCGGTGTTGATAAAATCCGCATATGTTATATCGGAATTTTGAAGTTGCGTTAAAACAGCCGAATTTACATCAACGTTAATTCTGTTAACCGCAGAATTTTTTGCATATATTTCAAGCTGATATGCAAACCTGCTATCAAAAACAACAACAATTACAACTGCAACCACCGAAAAAATGCAACAAATAACCGCAATAATAACGGCAAATTTCTTTTTTTTCATAAAAGCACCCCCAATACACATAGTATGCATATCGGGGATAATTGTTTTATTTAAAGATAACACGCAGGAACATATGCCGAAGCCGCTTTATCAAGCAAAAGAATAAAATCAGGGTGTTCCTTCAATATTGTTGAAGGCGTCATAGCCGATAACTCGCTCTCAAACATTAAGCCGACCGTTTTTGCCATATGTTCACCGCAAGCCAAAGCAAGAACTCTTTTTGAAGAAAGAAGTTTATAAGGAGAAACAGTTATGCAATCTGAACCCAAAAAATCTTTCGAGGTTATATAAGAAGCGCGCGTATCGTAATTGCACGGAGGTATATTCATGCATATTCCTCCGTTTGGCAAGAGCTCGACAAATATTAAATCGAAAGGTTCTTTAAATTCCGCCGAAAATTTCTCTGCATTTTCACGGTTAAGAACTTCGGAATCCGAAAAATGTAAATTCTCGGTTTTAAAAGACGAAAGCCTATCAGTTAAATTATATGTAATTCTTTTTCTTCTGCTTATGTCGCTTACGCCTTGTTCTCCCAAAAATTCCCAAGAAAAATATACGTGAACATTTCTCCAATTCACATCTTCCGTCACAAGCTCGCGCATTGCTTCAACGTTCGGTTTATCTGCGCCCAAGCAAAGTCGGAACGGCAAAGTATCACCGCATTCAAATTTTTTTCTTATCGACATTGCGCAAATTTCCGCTGCGGCGCCGAAAAGCGTTTTCGGACTTTCATAAACTTTAATTCTCATATTTAAATATCCTTAATAATATAATATTATCACAAATAACATCGGGGAGCGTTTTAAATGATTACAACATTTTCGGAACTTTGCAAAAAAGAAGTTATAAACTGCATCGACGGTTCAAAGTTAGGCAACGTAGCAGACATAGACATTTGTATTGACGATTGCAGAGTAACCGCAATATTTATCGAACGTCATAAAGGATTTTTCACAAAAAGTGAAAAAATAAGAATTCCATGGGACAAAATCGAAAAAATCGGAAACGACGTTATTATAGTAAATTTTTCGTTTTCACCTTGCGATAATGCCTGTAATGATAAAAAATGCGGGAAAAAGGGGTTTTCGGATAACTTATAACGTCGCCGCCATTACCGCTTTAATTGTGTGCATTCTGTTTTCGGCTTCTTCAAAGACAATCGAATTTTCGGATTCAAAAACTTCGTCTGTAACTTCCATAGCGTCTCTGCCGAATTTTTCGCACATTTCTTTACCTATTGCGGTTTTGCGGTCATGAAACGCAGGCAAACAATGCATAAATACTGCGTCTTTATCGGCACTTTTCATAAGCTGCGCATTAACCTGATACGGCGATAATTCCGCAATTCTTTCTTTCCATACTTCAACAGGTTCTCCCATGGAAACCC
>CAZJCI010000197.1:0-4127 GCA_964544455.1 uncultured Oscillospiraceae bacterium | reverse complement strand
TTAGACATTTCTGTCTGAGCCAATACGCCTGCGCCCATTGTTGCAGTGAGAGAAGCTGCGGCGGCGCAGATTGCAATCTTTTTGAAAAGGCTGTTCATATACCTTTCCTCCTTAAAAATAATAAATTTTTTGTTACATTGTCCGAAAACTTAATAAGCAATTTACGGCTGACAGCTAAAAATTCCGCATATGATTTCGGCTTTCAATGTACAGTTGAGAGTAAACTTCCACTCTGTTTATACATTATACATCATTTTTTTTTTTTTGTCAACAGTTTAGACTAAAAAAATTCGTTTTAAAAAAAGTTCTGACATTATGACAATTTTGTCTTTCAAGCAAAAGCAAACTTTGTGAATTTTTGCCAATTCATAAGTGTTTATAAAGTGAAAAAGAACAGAAAATATTTCAAAAAAACGCACCCTGTTTTTTTGGGGTACGTCTTTGTGAATATGTGTTGAAAATTTTTATTTTTATTTGCCCAAAGCGGCTTGAGCCTGCGCCATTACGAGCTTATAATATATGCCTTTCATTTGCAAAAGTTCCGTGTGAGTTCCGTATTCTTTAACTCTTCCTCGGTCAAGCACAAGTATTTTGTCGGCGTTTCTTAATGTGGAAAGGCGGTGCGCAATTGCAAAGGTTGTTCTGCCCACGCACATTTTGTTGATTGCGTCCTGAATGAGTTTTTCCGTTTCGGCGTCCAATGCGGCTGTTGCTTCGTCCAAAATAAGGATTTTGGGGTCGTGTATCAACGCTCTTGCAATCGCTATTCTTTGGCGTTCGCCGCCGGAAAGGCTGAAGCCTTTTTCGCCAACCATGGTGTTATAGCCCTCGGGTAGGTTCATTATGAAATCGTGAGCGTTGGCAATTCTTGCGGCGGCAATTACTTCGGCGTTTGTGGCATACGGTTTTGCATACCTTATATTATCTCGCACTGAACCGGAAAACAAATGCGTTTCCTGCAACACCACGCCTATTTGCGAACGCAAGGATTCCTGCGACATATCCCGCAAATCCACGCCGTCCACGGATATGGAACCTTCGTTGGGGTCGTAAAGGCGCATAAGCATATTGATAAGCGTTGTTTTTCCGCAACCGGAATGTCCGACAATGCCTATCATTTCGCCCATCTTTACTTCCACGCTTACGTCTTTAAGCACGGGATTATAGCTGTCGTAGCCGAAATATACGTTTTTAATGCTGACGTCGCCTTTTATTTTGTGATGGTCGGGCATATTGGCGTCGTAAATTTCCGGTTCTTCTTCCATTATTTCCAAAACTTTGGAAAGCGACGTTATGAAGTTTGAAATGACTCGCGGAATTTGCGTTATTTGCATGAGAGGTTCATATACGATGTTTGAATATGTTGTATATTGATTAAGTTCGCCCACGCTTAGTTTTCCGCCGAAAAGCATATAGTTTCCGAAAGCAAGAATCAAATAGCTTCCAAATTTGAGAACAAAGCTGAGTACGGGGAAAAGCGTATCGAAATACATACAGGTTTCCATATCCCGTTCGGAATGCTTTTGGTTGTTTTCGATGTATTGCGCGGTTTCTTTTTCTTCGTTTCCGAAAGCTTTTACCACTCTTATTCCGCTTATTACGTCCTGAAGATACCTATTGTTTTTTTGCCTCATTCTCCAGCGGCGTTGAATTTTTTTGTGGAAACTGCCTCGAAGCTTAAAAATCACAAAAATTACAAACGGAAGAGGGAGAAACACAAACAGGCACATTTCGGGACACAAAACCAACAGCAATATCAGTGCGACGACAAAAGAAAGAAGTTGCGAAAAATAGTTGGGTAGCTGATTGGTTATGAAATCCTGAACAACGGAAACGTCGCTGTTTATTCTGCCCATAAGGTCGCCGGCGGATTTTTGGGAAATGGAGGACATGGAAAGCATTTGAATTTTTTCGAAAAGCAACGTTCTCATCATTCTTGTGAATTTGTTTCCGGCAACGGCGGAAAGCCTGCTTTTTATAACGTTTAAAATCCTGCTTATCAGGTCGAACGAAACTATCGCCGCAATAATAAGCAAAAATTTCAGCATATAATCGTCCGGGCGGTTTGCGTTCGTTATGTATTGGTTAATCGCAGTTTTTTGAAAAAACGGCGTGACGAATCTTATTACAAGCGCAAAAGCCGTGACTATGAGCGGAAACAGCATCATAAAACGCATACCCTTTGTCATGGCGTAAAGTTTTTTGTAAACTTCGCCTTTGCTTTGGCAAAAAGGGCATATTTTGGTGTGCTTGACAAACGGACGACCGCACTTTGGGCAATAGCTTTCGGGTTCGGAACTTTCAATAAGTTTAAAATCGCCGGAAGCTATTTTTTCGCAAGCGGTTACCATGACGGAATAGCGGGCAAGATTACGCCCCGAAATAAAGCGGCACAGCAACGTGCTTATTCCGTTCTGTTTTGCGTAGAATCCGCACACTCCGAGCATAACGTCCACGGAAAAATCCGAAAGATTTTTAAAATCGTATGCCGCAAGAAGCGTGTCCACAAGTATTTTATATATTCTTTTTTGGGTAAAAACCATATAGCCCGTAACTCGTTTTTCTTCGTGAAAATCAAACGGCACGCAATAAAGAATGTGTTCGTCCGCACTTTTTGAATTTTTAAACACTATGGCTTCGATTTCGGGCAATTCAAATTGTAGTTTCATAATATAACACTCCGGTTTTCGGCACTGTTGTTACAGATAAATTTCTATTTTTTTATAACTTGCCTTATCCATTTTTTCTATTTGCGGTATTTCAAAGCAGTTTCCGTCTATATCGTAAATAAGCGACCTTTTGTCTTCCAATATTCTGATGTTGGAAGATGGGTTGTTCATAACGAAGCTTACTTTTCCTGCGCTTGTGAGAACGTCGAAATACAAATAGCCGAACTTTTCCTTTACGCCGTATATTTTTTGAATTATCGGCGTGAAATAGCGGCGGGAAAGTTCTTCCAAAATGAGTTTTTCGGTTTGCTCGTCGAAATCCGCAAGTTTTTCTATCATACCTATTTCGTCGCCTTTTCCGCCCTCTCTTGTATCCGGTTCTCGAACGGAAATATATTCGTCCGGTTCGGTTATGGGAAACGCTCTTACGGGAACTACACGTTCAAAAACTTCCGTTCCGTTTTTGCCTTTAAGTTCCAGGGATATTAAATTTCCGCTTGAACGGTAAAATTTTGCGTTTTGCGGCGTTAAGGCAACCGATTCCCGTTTTTCGAAAATATCGGTTTCGTCTTTGTTTTCGTTTATTTGTGTTTTTGTTTTTTCCGACATTACATTCACCCCTTATGTTAATTTCCGTTCATTACCTTTTGCATTTGTTCTTCCTGAAGAGTATACAGCTTATAATAAACGCCTTTTTTTTCAAGCAATTCTTGAGCTGTTCCCATTTCGGCAACTTCGCCGTTTTCGATTGCCATAATATAGTTGCAGTTTTTAAGCGTGGAAAGTCTGTGCGCGATTGTGACTGTTGTTTTGCCCACTATCAGTTTATCCACAGCTTCGCTTATCAGTTTTTCCGTTTCCGTATCCATTGCCGCAGTGGCTTCATCAAGAATAAGCAACTGAGGCGCAAGAAGTAAAGCTCGGGCAATGGAAATTCTTTGACGTTCTCCGCCGGAAAGCGAACGGCTTCCCACGCCGACTTCCGTTTCGTAGCCCTCGGGCAAGCGCATTATGAAATCGTGAGCGTTTGCCGCTTTTGCCGCGGCAATTATTTCTTCGCCGGTTGCGTCCTGCTTTGCATAGCGTATGTTATCGGCAATTGTTCCTCTGAAAAGAAATACGTCCTGCGAAACAATCGCAACGTTTTTGCGCAAGGTGTTAAGGTCGTAATTTTTGACGTTTACGCCGTCTATTTCCACGCTTCCGCTGATAACGTCGTACATTCTTGTTATGAGATTGGCAACGGTGCTTTTTCCGCTTCCCGTGTGTCCCACAAGTCCCACGTGGTCGCCGGGCTTTATGTGGAAAGAAACATTTTTTAATATCGGTCTGTTGGGATTATAGTGGAACGACACCGAATCGAATTTTATATCTCCCTTGATTTCGACGGGCTTAATAGCATTCGGAGCGTTTGATATTTCGGGAATCATATCCAAAGTTTCGAACATTCGGGAAGCG
>CAZJCI010000196.1:0-4132 GCA_964544455.1 uncultured Oscillospiraceae bacterium | reverse complement strand
CGACGTTTTCCGCTGTTTTAATATCAACCGACGAATCGCCGATAAAAACGCAGTCATCTTTTTTTATACCCGCTTCGTTTATAACATCAAGCGTAAAATCGGCGTCGGGCTTCAAAAATTTTCCAGGAACCGAACCTCTCACAATATCGAACAAGCCCTTTTCAAAATACGCTTCAACGCAGGCTTGAGCCGCTTGTTGCGGTTTGTTGGACATTACGCAAAGTTTAACGCCGCATTGCTTAAGCTTTTTGCAGGCTTCCGAAATACCGTCATACGGTCTTGTACCGTCGGCGGCATATTTTTCAAGTATCGGAAAATATATGCTGTGCACGCGCTTAATTTCGTTTTCATATCTTTTATTTTCGGGCAACGCTCTTCGCACAAGCTCAACGCTGCCGAAATTAACAAAATTGACCGTTTCAAAAAGCGTGTGTTCCGGATATCCGCATATTTTCATGGTTTCGTTAATCGCTTTGTTAATGCTGATTAAAGTGTAAAGAAGTGTTCCGTCAAGGTCAAAAATCGCACATTTAAACTTCATATTCAAGTATATTCCCGCTTTCTTTCTACATTTCGTCAAGCGTAAGAGTAAAGCTGTCCAAAAAATTATCAATAAAATACTTCAACTCTTCGCATTCGTTGGAATCAATGGATTTTTTCGTGCTTTCATATGCACCGGAAAATTCGGGATTGCCGTTATGCAATTCCTCAATGCATTTTAAAAGAGCCGAAAGCTTATCTGCCGCTTTAACAAGCTTTTTATATTCGGCGTCTTTTCCTTTCGGATTAAGTATTTCGGCATAATCGCTTTTTAGTTCGTCGGGAAGCTTGGAAATAAGCTTTTCACAGGAAAGCCGCTCAATTTCTTTATATGCCGTTCGCATTTCTTCACTTGAGTATTTTACCGGCGTAGGCATATCTCCCGTATAAACCTCGCACATATCGTGAAACATCGCAAGAGTCATAACTCTGTCGGCGTTATAATTCTTGCCGAAAAATTTGTTACCGATAATCGCAAGCGCATGAGCCAAAACAGCCGTATCCGCACAGTGCTCCGAAAGAGTTTCGTTGCGTGAGGAATGCATCAGCCCCCAACGGTTAATATATTTCATTCTGAACGCCAAAGCGTAAAAGGAATTATTCATCGTCACACCTCGCAAAAGTTTTCAATAATAATATATCACCAAAAGCCTTTTATGTCAAGTCATTTATTAAAAACAAACAATTTATAATATTTTATAGATAGTTCATAATACACTGTTGAAAAACTCTTGCCGCCGTGGTATAATCAAAATAATAAATCTTATCAAGAGCGGCTGAGGGACAGGCCCTGTGAAGCCCGGCAACCTGTAATACGCAAGGTGCCACTTCCTGCAAGGACATATGTCTTTGAGAGATGAGAACGTCTTCCCCAAGGCTGTGTGCTTTGAGGATTTTTTTATAATATATGCAAAAAAATGAAAGGAATGATAATATGAAAAAGTTTTTTACATCAGAATCCGTAACCGAAGGACATCCCGATAAAATATGCGATAGAATTTCGGATTCCGTACTCGACGATATCCTTGCAAACGATCCCAACGGAAGAGTCGCTTGCGAAGTGTCATGCACAACCGGACTCGTCCTGGTAATGGGCGAAATAACAACGGAACACTATGTCGATATTCAAAAAATCGTTCGCCAAACAATAAGAGAAATAGGCTACGACCGTGCAAAATACGGCTTCGATTGCGATACCTGCGGAGTAATATGCGCAATCGACGGTCAGTCGCCGGATATAGCCCTCGGCGTTGATAAAGCCCTCGAAGCAAAAAACGGTCAAATAACGGATAATTACGACATAGGTGCCGGCGACCAAGGAATGATGTTCGGATATGCGTGCAACGAAACTCCGGAACTTATGCCGCTCCCAATTTCGCTTGCTCATAAGCTTGCAAAAAAACTGACCGAAGTCCGCAAAAACGGCACACTTCCGTATCTCCGCCCGGACGGCAAAACTCAAGTAACCGTCGAATATAACGACGATAAGCCCGTAAGAATAGATACAATAGTCGTTTCAACTCAGCACGATTCAGCCGTAACTCTTGAACAAATAAGAGCGGATATAACGGAAAAAGTCATAAAAACAACCGTCGAAAATAATCTCATGGACGAAAACACAAAAATTTTCGTAAATCCCACAGGTCGATTCGTCGTAGGCGGTCCAAACGGCGATTCGGGGCTTACCGGCAGAAAAATTATCGTCGATACATACGGCGGCTATTCCCGTCACGGCGGCGGCGCATTTTCGGGAAAAGATCCAACAAAAGTGGATAGATCCGCAGCCTACGCCGCAAGATACGTTGCCAAAAACATTGTAGCCGCAGGGCTTGCGCAAAAGTGCGAAATACAAATCGCATACGCCATCGGCGTCGCAAAGCCGGTTTCCGTTCTTGTTGATACTTTCGGAACCGGCACTGTAAGCGACGATATAATCGCAAAAGCCGTAAACCAAGTATTCGATCTGCGTCCCGCCGCAATCATCGAAGCTTTGGACTTGCGCAAACCGATATATAAACAACTTTCCGCCTACGGTCACATGGGAAGAGAAGACCTCGGCGTAAAGTGGGAAATAACCGATAAAACGGACGCTCTAAAAGCAGCCGTAGAAAGATGAGACAAAATTATGGGAAAATTATTTTTCGGAAAAACACAATATAAGAATTTCGGCAATTGCTTTACAATTTCAAACGGCTTGTGCGAACTGTATGTCACAACCGATGTCGGTCCTCGAATAATAAAATTCAACCCCATTGGCAAAGAAAACATAATGTTCGAAGACGTCCAAAGAGTAATGAAAAAAAACAAAGGTACTCTTACACCAACATACGATGAATCCGATGAATGGTATATATACGGCGGTCATCGCTTTTGGATAAGCCCCGAAGAGTGGCCCGTAACCTATTATCCCGATAACGAAAAAGTCGATGTCCAAATCAACGGCAACACGGTAATTTTCACACCGCCTCAGCAAAAAACCACAGGTTTTGCCGAAAAACTCTCCGTAACCCTTTCCGAAACTTCAATGACTGTCACGGTAAATCACATCCTCCAAAACAAAAGCAACGAAAACAAAGAATGTTCAATCTGGGCAATAACCGTCTTGTCGCCAAACGGAATATGCGTAATTCCGCAAAGTCAACGCAACACGGGATTGCTTTCAAACAGAACGCTTATGCTTTGGCACTACACCGATCTTCAAGATGAACGATTCAATCTCGGAAACAAGTATATTTCACTAAAACAGTCCGAAACAGCCCAAACAAGCTTTAAAGTCGGAATAAATAACGAAGAAGGCAAACTTTGGTTCTTCAATCACGGCTACGCTTTCGAAAAATCATTTACCGCCGATCACACAAACAACCGCTATCCCGATAACGGCTGTTCCTGCGAAATCTATACCAACAAACTTTTCCTCGAAGCCGAATCGCTCGGAGCTCTCCAAACTCTCGCACCCAACCAAATAACCCAACACACGGAGGTCTGGAATTTATACGAAAACGTCACCGCCCCCAAATTAACCGAAGGATCGGCTGAAAAAACAATAAAATCCCTAAATAAGTAGCTTAAATATACAAAACAAATTTTGCAATTCGATACCACGTTTTTGCACAATTGGTTGATAGCAAAACAATTTTAACACTTTTGCACAAACGTCAAAATGAATATTTATCTATTTAAGCTCTTTAATTTTCTCTTTTGTTCTGATATAATATAAAAGTAAAATATTGTAATGGTATGTGCGGCATAAGTCAACGCCGTGCAACACAACTCAGGAGGTTTTAAAATGGCAAGTCTTTCACTTAAACATATCTATAAGAGGTACCCCGGCAATGTAACTGCGGTTTCGGATTTCTGCCTTGAAATCAAGGATAAGGAATTCATAATTTTCGTTGGTCCTTCCGGTTGCGGTAAAACAACAACATTGCGTATGATTTCCGGACTCGAAGAAATCACCGAAGGCGAACTTTATATCGGCGACAGACTCGTAAACGACGTTGCCCCCAAAGACAGAGATATAGCAATGGTTTTCCAAAACTACGCTCTTTATCCTCATATGACAGTATACGAAAATATGGCGTTCGGTCTTAAA
>CAZJCI010000195.1:0-4145 GCA_964544455.1 uncultured Oscillospiraceae bacterium | reverse complement strand
TGTTCTAAAAAAACAAAATTTTTCAAAGTTGTCTCGCAAAGGGAACTGCTATGATAGTTCTGTGATGGAGAATTTCTTTGGTATTTTAAAGCAAGAAATGTATTACGGAACAACCTATTACGGTTTTGATGAGCTTAAAGAAGCTATAAAAAGATATATATAATCTTACAGTAAGCAAAGAATTAAAGAGAAACTTGGGTGGATAAGCCCGGTACAGTATAGACTCACTGCATAAAACAGCGTAGCAGTCATTAAAACTACTACGCTATATAAAGTCTAATTTTTTGAGGTCACACAAATTTTAGTAAAAATAATCTGTTATTTCAAATATTTCAAAGTATTAATAAGAAGCGAAACGGCTTGCGCTCTTGTAAGCTTTGAATATATATCGGCATTTTTGCCGTCGCCCTTTATAATACCCAAACCGTATGCAATTGCCGTATATCCGATATCTTCTTGAGATATGACGTCGTTATCCTCAAAATCGGTTACGTAAATTCCGTTTAATTTTGCAACCTTTTCATAGCCAAAGCTGTTAAGCAATACTTTTATTGCGTCAATTCTTTGAATTTCCGCCTGCGAGTCAAGTTTTACATAAACGCTCATAGATTCTGCAAGCTTTACAAATTCATCTGCCGTAATATTACTGTCCGGGTTAAAACTTCCACCATCGAATCCTATGCCCACGTCGGCAAGAAGCTCTGCGTCAGTTTTTATCCAATGACCTTCAAGGTCATCATATGCATATATGTCGCTATCGAATTTATATTCCTCTCCGTTATATTTCAAAAGCTTTCCCGAAAAAGGAGAAACATAGTCGGAAGGAACATCATAGCAGGTATAAACAAGTCTTGCTTCGGAAATTTTGTCATAGAACATACTTGAATCAATATATTCGCTTGCGTATTCGTTTACTTCTTCAGAGTTCACTCCGAAATATTCGCAAATAAAATCCATAAGTTCATTTTCTTTTCCGTTGTTCAAAAGCTGTTTAAGCTTAGTTCTGTCAATTTTCTCTGCGTATTTATCAATAACCTTATCAATATCACCATCGTTTATAAGCGTTGCGGCAAGCGATGCAACAAAAGCCGAGCAAACGTCTTTTTTAGAACTTGCGGTAACGGGCGTATAAATATATGTGGTATTTTTTTCGTAAATTAAACCATAGCCATCGTTTGAAATATAAGCCGCAAGCGCTTGCTCCGGAGTAATTATGCCGTTTACCGATTCAAATTCGACATTTGTCCACCAATTGTAATTATAACAGAAAACCTTACCTGTTACGCCATCTACACCGACATTTATATAATTTCTGTTTAAAGTAACGCCTTCGTTAATTCTTGTATACGAAAATCTATGAGCTCCGTATTCTTCGCTTATTATATCTCCGTTATTTTCGATTCGGCTTATTACGTTGGTTTGATAGTACTCATTTTCAACAGTGTTTGAAAATTTTGAATCGGCATAGGCTTTTAAAAATTCCTCAGCGATTGCCTGCGCTTTTTCTTTGTTATATTCTACTTTCGGAACATCGGTTAAATTTTCTCTGTAATAGATATAATCGTTCAAATTACAACTGTATGAAATCAAATTTCCGTTTTCGGCATTTATTTCCGCATATGCACTTGCTTCGTTGTAATATTTACCGTCAAATACCGGATTTGAAAAATAAATATACCATATATATGAACCGTTATCGTTTTGATATATGCTGTTTTCGGTTGAAAGGTTGTTTTTTTCCAAAGTTGCCTCAACGGCGGTTAAAGCCGGATCAATATAAAGATACTGATTTGATGTAACCGCTTTTATGGCTTCTTCTTTGGAAATTAACCCTTCAAGAATATTTACACTGTTTGTTTCTTCCTCTGTAAGTCTATAAGAATCCTCTTTTTCATCTGCCTCAAGTTTAGAATTGTAGTCGCCGTTGCTACCGCCCGATGCTCCGCTGTTACTTACCGAATCTTCGGTTTTTACACTCCAAGCCGATTTTGTATCGTAAATTTCTCCCGTTTCTGCGTCTATTGCAACATATTTTTCTTGCGGAACATAAACCAAAAATGCTTTAACAGTGTTTTTGCCTTCGATTTTTTCGGTTTTGGTCATATATTTCAATTGCATTTTTTGGCGTGTTCCGAGTATTTCCGAAGCTTTTTCGGGAGTTATGATATTGTTATATTTTTTTATGTCGATTTCGTAATCATAATTAACGCTCATACTTGCAATTCTGCCGGACGTATAATCAACATCTATGCTGATGTAATTATCCGGAAATTTATATCCGTCAATATATCTTACGTATTTATATGTATATTGGTTTGAATAAATACCGTAGCAATTCACGCTTTCGAGTTTTACGTTTGCCGCCGCTTGCGGAACGACTTTCGAAATAAAATCCACAGCATTTTTTTCCAGTGCTTCTTTGGAATATGACGGTAAACTGCCATATTCGTTATTGCCTTTTCGGTGCATATAGCTTGTCAAATTACCGTTTTCGTCACATCTTACAATCACACGTTCCGATTCTTTGTTGTTTTCCGTTTTTGTTTTCCACGTAAGTCGCCAGCTTGCGTCCGCATAAACATTTTTTGCCGTATAATGCCAATTAAATTCCGAGCACTGTTCCGGAACATCGAGCTTTGGTTTTACGATTTTAATAATTTTTTCCAACTGTTCGTTTGTAGGTTCGTTGGTGCTTGCGGCATTTACCGCAAAGGAGAATGTTGCCGTTGCAATAAGCAACGCAAGGATTGCCGATAAGAATTTTTTCATGTTTTTTTCCTCCGAATTTTGTATTTTTGTACCTTTGCTGTTATATTAGACGAAAAAGAATACATAAAAGTTCCTTAATTTTCAAATTTTGTTGTAAATATTGATTACAAATTCGATTTCGGTGGTAATTTTATCATATTTTTCAAGCTTTGCCGAATCTTTTTCGGATGTTTTCCAATAATATGGGGTCATATGAAATAAATTCGCTATATTTTTCCCGGTGACGGTTATAATATCTTTTGCAAATAACGTTTCTTGCAATTCAAATCCGTCGTATGACTTTGCGGTTACTATATTATCGTAAACATTTTCATAAACTATATTTTTCAAACCTTCAAGATGTTTTTCTCCTGGGGAAACCGAAATAAGTATTCCTTTTTTATTTAAAACTCTTAACGCCTCTTTGTCGGGTACGGGAGCAAAAACCGAAAGAACGCAATCCGCAACATTACTTAAAACTGGCATATCGAATATACCGGCAACTGCGTATTCTATTTTATAAATTTCTTCGATATTTTTTTCGCATTTTGCCCCAATGGCAATTGCCTCTTTGGCAAGGTCTATTCCCAAAAAAGAATAAAATTCCATTCCGATTGCTTTGTATTTATCTCTTATTTTGCGCAAATAGTATCCTTCGCCGCAACCTGCGTCGATTATTGTTTTAAAACCGTTTTTAACGCAAATATCGGCAAGCTTTTCCGAAAGAACTCCGTAATAATTCGCATTGTGAAATTCGTGGCGCGAACGGCACATTTCTTTGTCGTCACCGCTTCCGGTTCCTTTGCCGATAAGAAAATTTACATATCCTTGCTTTGCTATATCAAAGCAATGGTTTTCGGTGCATTTCAGCGATTTATCTACTTTAATAAATTTATTTTTGCAAATCGGGCATACAGATATTTCGGTCATAAAAAATCTCCAATTCAATATCATAATTTCAAGCAATAATATTTTATCATATTTTGGTTTAACAGTCAATATTATTTTTATCTTGTTGAAAAATTAATTATTTAATGATAATATATAATAAGTAAAGTTTTTAAGAAAGGGTTTCTTATATGAATTTTGAAGAAGCAAAGTTTAGGACAGACGAGCTGAGGCGCACGATTATTTATCACAGAAACAAATATTATAACGAAGATAATCCCGAAATTTCCGATTTTGAATTTGACAAGCTTATGAAAGAGCTTATAGCTCTTGAAAACGAATTTCCCGAACTTGATTCGGTCGATTCGCCATCCAAAACGGTTGGTGGAAAAGCAAGCGAAAAATTTGAAAAAGTTGAACACCGTATAGTGCTTCAAAGCCTTAACGACGTTTTTTCTCACGACGAGCTTGTTGAATTTTTGGATAAAACAAGAAAAAATCTTGGCGAT
>CAZJCI010000194.1:0-4187 GCA_964544455.1 uncultured Oscillospiraceae bacterium | reverse complement strand
CAAACGCAAATCTTGTTCCCGCAGACTCTCAAAGTTTTAAATGGAAAAACGCTATTGCAAACAATCCGCAGGGAATAAAGAATTTCCGTATGCTTGAGGTTGTTTATGAAGACGGAACAAAATGGTGGAGTGAAACTTAAAACAAACTTTTTATTAATAACACGCAACAAAATGCTTACTATGCAATCGACGTAAACAAAAATAATCGGCGTTTCCGTTTAAAACAAAAACGGAAACGCCGACTTTTTTGTTTTGCCGAAGTACAAAATAAAAATCTTAAAATATATCGGGGAAAATGAAATTTACGGTTATAACAAAACTTTTGCTAACGGTTATATTATTAAAATATCGTAAGTTGAAAAATAAGATTTTCCAAAGTTCTGTATCCGTCTGCGCCGCTTTTAAGTTTTCTGTCACATTCAAGGCAAAGAGAAGAAAACCGCTTCGAAAAATTTTTGGGCGCATTTCGCAAATAGTTGACGTATTTTTTCACAACAAAATCTTTAAGACCGCTTTTTTTCGATATTTCGAAAGGCAAACACCCTTTTTTTTGCAATGACGCAACGGTGCTCATATCGTTTGCGGTTTTTGCAACAGCTCCGAATATTAATATGGGATCGGTTTTGTTTTGTTTTAAAATTAAAAGCGATTCGGCGGCTTTTTGAAAATTTTGGGCTATTATGGCGTTTGTAACGTCAAAAGTTATCGCTTCTTCTGTTTTTATGCAAACTTTGTCGATATCCGAACGTAAAATCTCGTTTCTGTTTTCACAAACCGAATATGCGTTCAGCTTTTCGATTTCATTTGAAAGCAAGCACATATCCGTTCCCACGCAATCGGATAAATATCTGACGTTTTCCGCCGAAATATTAATTTTTGCTTTATCGAAATGCTTTTTTATCCAGCGAAGCAAGGTTGCGTCGCCGGGGGCGGCACGCTGAAAATCGCAATTTAATGCGTTTTCGGAAATTTTTTTTATTATTGCGGCGTTGGTTTTTCCTTTTGTTCCGTCTATATCCGAAAAATATATAACGACAACCGACATATCGCCTATATCCGAAAAAATATCGTAAGTTGCCGCAAGCTCTGTTTTGGAAAGCTTTGAAAAATCGGGACTGTCCAGCTTTACGATTCGTTTGGGGGCGGCGGTTTTCGGAGTACTTTCAAAAAAAGAAAATTCCATCATAGGCACGGAAGTCAAGGCGTCTCGGAGTTCTTCAAAATCTATTTCGCCACGTAGGGTAAGAATATTGATGTTATCGCCGGCGGCTTTGCAAAGTTCCGAAAAATAATATCTTTTCATATATTCTTCGTCGCCCGAAAAAACGTATAATCCCGAATAATCTCCGTCTTTCAATCTTCTTTTTAGTTCGGTAACAGTTTCTTTGGAAGCGGCTTTTTTTTCACCGTAGTTGTTTTTGTATGCCATAAAACCTCTTAAATCATGTTCGGTTAATAATCAAAATCCGGCACATATTCTTCTTTTGCGGAAGATTTTTCCTGCGAATATCCTTTTGTAATGCCGACTGAAGCGGCATGGTCCAATACTTTGTTATATTCAAGAGTTGTAAGTTTGCGGGCAATTTCGGGAAAATCAAAAGCCTTATATGTTGGAAAATATTGCCGCATTATGCTTACGTAAAGTTTGTTTGTATCGAAATTTTGCGAAAGCCAATCCAATATTTCAAACGAATCTCTGTAAAGCGACGGCATAACAAGATGTCGCGGCAAAACGCCTTTAAGCATATGACCGTTCGAATCGAATTGCGGATAACCGGTTTGATAAAACATTTCGGTTATTGCTTTTGAAGCAACTTCAAAATAATCGGCTGCACCCGAATATTTTTGCGAATACTTGGGGTTGCGGTATTTTATATCCGGAAGATATATATCAACAAGTCCGTTGAATCTTTTTAACGTTTCAACCCTGTCATATCCGCCGGTATTATATATTATCGGAATTTTCAGTTTATCTTTTATTTTTTCCAACGCGGCGGCAATATCCGCTCCGTAATGAGTTGGATTTACAAGATTAATATTAACCGCTCCCATTTCGGCAACGGAAAGAAAAACGTTGGAAAGTTCGGACGGTTTTATTTCTTTGCCGGCGTTGCCGCTTGATATTTTATAATTTTGACAAAACACGCATTTTAAAGAGCAACCGGAAAAAAACACCGTCCCGGAACCTTTGCCGTATGATATGCACGGTTCTTCCCAATTGTGAAGTCCGACTCTTGCAATTTTAACATAGCTGTTTGAACCGCAAAAGCCCGTTTCCTTGGTTCTGTCTTTTTTGCAACATCTGGGGCAAAGTTCGCAAAAATTATTGTTCAATGTCATTTTGCCGTTTCTATTCTGAATATTTTCATAAGGAAATAAAGCACAATATAAACCGCTCCGACAGCCGCAACGTTATATATATATTCGGGAAGAACCGCACCGAACATAATATCTTTCAAGCTGATGTTGTGCCAAGTTCCCAAAAGATAAAACGTACTTACCAGCGAACGCATAAGAGCCATGGGAATCGCAACAAGCATTGCGTTTATTGCGCCCTTACCCGAAAAAACAAAAGAAACGGAACCGGCATAATTTGCGCACAGACAATAGCATAAAGAGGAAACTGCCGGAACGGCGCAAGTTACGTCAACAATAAATCCGAAAACAATTCCGAGTATAACCGTTCGCCGTCTTGAAGAAAGAATCGAAGAACAGAGTACCAGAGCAAAAAGTAAATCGGGCTTTACGGTACTTTGAGCTATTTTTCCTCCGAAAGACAAAAAGTTCATTTTTACACCCATATACGGAGTTACCGAAGCGGTAATAAGGTAAAAAATTATGAAAACAATTATAAAAAATAAAGTTTCTCTTTTGCCGCTTGAACGATTCATATGAGTGTTTCCTTTCGTTGAATTGTGGAATATAAATATGCCTTGGGTTTCGTTTTCAGTTGATTGAAGAAGTATTCATATATGAAACGGTGGCTACGCTGTATTTTGAAACCACTTCATCGTTGATTTTTACATTTTTTAAATACGGCGTTAAAAGTTGAGTATATTTTGTGTCTGTGATTGCGGAGGTTACGGAAGAATTTACTTCCGTATAGCGTGAAACGTCAGTGGGATATTTTTTCATAATGTGCGCTCCGTAATCGGTATAGACCGTTCTTATTTCGCCTTCTTCCATAGTGAGAGCGGCGTTTTGAAATTCCGCCATATATGCGTTGTCGTCCGTAACAAGATAACCGTTCGGATAAAGACTGTTTCCCGGGTCGGTGTCCTTATATTCTTCAAAAATGTCTTCAAATGCTTCTCCCGCGGAAAGGCGCGCTTCAATTTGCGTTACTTCGTTCAGTTTTGTTTGCTTTTCTTCATCCGTAAGCGAAACTTTTTCGCCGGCGTCGTTGGTTTTTGAGTTGGTATTGATTAGAATATGCTTTACCGTGGAATAATTTTCAAGAAAATATTCCTGTTTTTCTTCTTCGGAAACATCTACGGAGCTTCGCAAAGATGTGGCTTTATAACTCATTTCGTAATATTTTCTGAAATCGTCCAACGTAATGCCGAAACCTGAAATAAATGATTCAAACTGTTCTTTTGAGCCTATGGAAAGCTGAAGTTGCGAAACGGTATTATCCACTTGCGCTTCCAACTTTTTATCGGCGTCCGCCAAAAGCTTTCCGGTTACCGTTTCTTCACCTTTTAGCGTATCGTAAAGATATTCGGCAACAACCATTTTTTTTGCGCTTTCCAAAGCCGATTTATCCGCTATGTCGGCAACTGTAAGATTTTCAATATCGCTTGACGCTTCCATACCCAAAAGATTTGCGAATTTTGAAACGGACATACTCCAAAGTTCGGGATAATCCGCCGTTAATCCCATGGAATAAAGTTGTGTGGTTTTTTCCATTGACATATGAAACGAAAACATATTTTCGTTAAACCCGGAAACAATTTCCCCGTTTTCGTCTTCGTAATAAACAGTATCGTATTTGTTTCCGCAAGATGTTAAATAACAAGCCGTTATGGAAAACACGGCAAGTGCGGCAAGTGTTTTTTTAAGCGTTTTTTTCATTTTTACTCCTTTTTATTTCTATATAATATTAAATACGGACGATATATGGTATGAGTTATTTCAAGTTTTATATTTTTATAATTATAGCAGACTTCATTCCGTTTTTGGTGAAT
>CAZJCI010000193.1:1597-4219 GCA_964544455.1 uncultured Oscillospiraceae bacterium | reverse complement strand
GAATTGAAAAAGCTGGAGCTTTTGATGTGGTTTTGAGGAAAAAGCGTTTTCCGAAAGCGCACGAAATAACAACGATGGAAATTTCGAAATTTTGGGCGGAATGTTCAGCCGACGGAACCGTTTCGGCAATTTGCAAATATATTCCCGAAAACAACATTTTTAAAAATTGCATTATCGGCGTGAGCTTTGACGCCGATCCAAATATGCCGAACAGCGATTTTCCTTACGGAATTGGCGCGCATTACAACGGCGAAAAAATTACGGAGGATTATCTTTCGGTGGAAACAATTCCGGCGCATACCTATGCGGTTTTTAGATGCGTGGGGAAAATGCCGGAGGCGTTTCAAAAAGTATATAAATATATTTGCACCGAATTTTTTCCCGCAAGCGAATATAAGCCTTGCGGAGTGGAAATTGAAAGCTATCCGTCCGCCGATACGCAAAATGCAGATTATACTTGCGAGATATGGATTGCGGTTGAGAAAAAGATTTAAGCGGCGCGGGGTTTTGGAAATTTGTTTTTGCAAGCCGTATCTGCGCCCGAAACGGGGGATAAAAGATTAACATAACAATAATCGGCGCAACGAAACGAAAAAGCGGCAATACGTGTGGCGGGGCAAAAATATCCTGTTTCAAATTTGAAGAAAACGCAAGAAACCTTACTTGTTTGCTTAAAGCGGGATTTTTAAATACTATGTTTAAAGACTGCGCTTTAAGGATAAAATGCAGGAGACGGACAATCGCTATCGGAAAGATAACTAAAAAAATAGGGATTAAAACAGCCGACGGATATTTTTTAATCTGTCGGCTGTTGAATTTTTGCGGTATTATTTTGAAATATTTCGGTATTATTGATGCTGCGTTTTTTAGCTGTGTAAAGAAATTTTGTTGTACGGTGAATTTTTGTGAAACTATGACGGGATAAATTTTGAAGGGTTATTTCTTTTGTATGCGGCGGCGAGGTCCATTCTGTTTGTAAGGATTGTGTCGATTCCCATTGAAAAATATTTTTCGTAATCTTCCGCATTATCGGCGAAAAAGAGATTGCAACGTATGTTTTCGGCGTGAAGTTGTTCGATGAGCGTTTTGTCGAACATACCGAGCCAAAACTGAACTCCGGAGCAACCGTATTTTTTTGCGGCTTCATAAACGCCGAGAGTTTCGTTTGGAAATTGAATTGCCGTTCTTTTTATTTGCGGAGCAATTTTATATATCTGTTCCAACTCCGAACCTGCCGCGGCAAAATAGCAATTTTCGCTTGCGTTGTATTTATTTACGAGCCGTACTAGTTCGCTTATTAAAAAGCCGTTTGCGCCGCACTCTTTTATGTGAATGTTAAAAACGATTTTGTTGGCAAGCAATTCGAAAACCTCTTCGGCGGTGCAAAAAACAGCGTTCCAACAGTGTTTAACTCCGATATTCAGTTTTTGGAGCTCGTTGAGAGTATGGCTGTTAAGCTTGCCTTTGCCGTTGGAAATGCGCTCGAGGGTATCGTCGTGAGAAACAATCAGCTTGTTATCTTTTGTAAGGCGCACATCGAATTCTATTTCGTCCGCACCGAGCGAGTGGGCGGCGGCGAAAGCCGGCAGAGTATTTTCCGGCATTAATGCGGAAACGCCGCGGTGAGCGCAAAATTTTTTTGTCATAATACGGTATTCCTTTCCGTTGCGCTTTGAGGTTTTACACAACGGTTATATTATATCACGTTTGGGCGGTTTTGTCAATGAAGCGTGGTTTTTTTATTTGCGGTTTTCTTTTTGTTTTTGACGCTTGGAAAGAAAATTTAACCGATTATGTGTTTTTGTCTGCGGGCGACGACGGCGGCTGTTTGTGTTGACCTTTAAATTTTTCGGCTTGCGACAATCCGATTTTTTTATTGCTTTTTGAATTTTGAATTATTTACGGATTTTTTGCATATATTAGTGAAAAAAGGGGGTATGAAATTTGAAAAACAAAATTAAATTCTATGCGCTTGCGATTTTGTTGCCGCTTGCGGTGGGCGGAATTTCGGCGTTTTTAACAAAAAACAATATGGATATTTACGACAGCATTAAAACTCCGCCGCTTTCGCCGCCGTCGGTTGTTTTTCCGATTGTTTGGTCGGTTTTATATTTGCTTATGGGCGTAAGCTCCGCTTTGGTTTTTTATTCGTCGGAAGCGACGAATAAAGAGAAAAGCTCCGCACTGACGGTTTATTTGTTAAGCCTTGCGGCGAACTTTTTGTGGAGTATTGTATTTTTTAATTTCAGGGCTTTTTTTACGGCGTTTGCGGTGTTGGCGGCGCTGTTGGTTTTGGTTGTTGTGACGGTTTTGAAATATAAAAAGATTAATCTTGCCGCCGCATATTTGCAAGTGCCTTATTTGATTTGGGTTGCTTTTGCGGGATACCTTAATTTTGGTATTTGGTTGTTGAACTGTGCGTTTGGTTGAAAAATCGGAATGCGAGGGTTGTACGTCTTTGCGGATTTGCGAGGGGTGTTTACGGTGTTTACGGCGTTTGCGGTGTTGGCGGTGCTGTTGGTTTTGGTTGTTGTGACGGTTTTGAAATATAAAAAGATAAATCTTATCGCCGCATATTTGCAAGTGCCTTATTTGATTTGGGTTGCTTTTGCGGGATACCTT
>CAZJCI010000193.1:0-1497 GCA_964544455.1 uncultured Oscillospiraceae bacterium | reverse complement strand
TTTGAAATATAAAAAGATAAATCTTATCGCCGCATATTTGCAAGTGCCTTATTTGGGTTGGGTTTTTTTGAGAGCCATTGAATCGGTTTTGCGTTTTGAATTTGTGATGACGAGATGAACGGAAAAACGTTTTTGACGGTTCGTGAATTTACGAAATTTGCGATTGCGGAAATTTTTGCGGAGTTCTTTTTTGTTAGATGATAATCGCAACGGTTTGCAATTGCCGAAGCCGTTTCTTTTGGCGATTTTACGTTATCGGAAAATATCTCGGTTTGGATTTTTGGGGAAATCGGAAAAATTTCCATCCGCTTTTGATTTTGCATACGGCAATTGTGAAAAGCGGTTGCTTTAATGCTTTGCGGTTTTGTTCTTATTGGCTTTTTATTGTTTGTATGACGGCGGTATATAACTTTTTTGAGGTATTGCGGATAAACGTATAAATATGAAGAATTTTAATCAAAAGGACATATATGACGAAAAAAAGGAGAATTTTAAACGATTATTTTAAAATCGCTTTGGGCGCGTTTGCTTTGGCGGCGGGAATTGAATTGTTTTTGGCACCTCTCAGGCTTTCGACGGGAGGAGTTTCGGGGGTTGCGACCGTTATTTATTATGTGTTCGGAACACAAATTTCCGTTTCATCTTTTGCGATAAATTCGGTTTTGTTTGTTTTTGGGTTTAAGACCTTGGGAAAACGTGCGATTGTTAAAACCGCGGCGGGGATTGCGCTGCTTTCTTTGTTTTTTGAATTTTTTGAATTGATTTCGGAATTTTTGTTTTTTTTTAACGACGTTTTTATCGGGGCTGTTTTCGGCGGGGTACTTTCCGGGGTTGGAATAGGATTGACTGTTATGTGCGGAGCTTCTACGGGGGGGAGCGATTTTGCCGCGTTAATGCTTGCAAAGCGATTTCCTCGTGTTTCGCCGACGAAATTTATGCTGTTTTTGGATTTTACGGTGATAGTTGTTTCGGGAATTGTTTTTGGGGATTTTGCGGTTATGTTTTATTCGGTAATTTCGCTTTATATAAGCGTTACGGTTGCCGAGCGCATTTTGATAAGCGGCGAAAGTTCGGAATATGTTGTTGTAATTTCGGAAAAAAGCGAAATTATTGCGGAAAAGATTACGACGGTTCTTTCGTTGGGCGTGACGGGAATATACGGTTTCGGTTTTTGGAGCGGGCGAGACGGAATTGTGCTGATTTGCGTTGCAATGGCAAAGGAAATTCCTTTGCTTTTGGAATGTATTTACGAGATTGACAAAAACGCTTTTACCGTGGTTACAAAAGCGAGAGAGGTGAGGGGCTCGGGTTTTGAAAAATTCGGCTGACGGTTGATTTTGGTTGACGAAACATTTTATTTTGCGGCATATGCGGGAAGCGGGACGTTATATGGCTGAAGCGGGACGTTATAGGCGGAAAACAGACTTATGTGCGAAATAAACGTCATATGGGGGAAACACGTTTTTTGAACGAGTTAATTATTTAGGAGAGTTACGG
>CAZJCI010000192.1:0-4253 GCA_964544455.1 uncultured Oscillospiraceae bacterium | reverse complement strand
ACGATGTTTCCGACTATGCAAGATATGACCTTAACCGCGACGGCAAGGTTGATTCCAAAGACGTTGCATATGTGCTTGTTTCTTGGAACAAGTAAAAAGCAATAAAAGAGGAGGCGGATTTTCCGCCCCTCATTCAAAGAGCATAAGCGTTTAGTCTTATGCTTTTTGAATGAGGAAAAGTAAAAAGAATTTTTAGGAGATTGAGATATGATAAAAAAAAGAATAACTTCATTTATATTGGGTGTTTCTCTTTTTGCAGGTTGTATGTCGGCGGATTTTGGATTTGCCGCCGCGCAAGAAAACAAACGACAACGTGCTGTATATATACATGCTTTGGGTGAAAATCCACAGGAAACCGCCGATGTAAGCGTAGTTTACGCCGACGAAAACACCGATATATATTTTGCCGTCGATAATCCCAATATGGGCGAATATATCGACGGAGAACACACCGAGCCGCAATATGACCTTAACGGATATACCGTTTCAATATATTTCGATCCTACATATTTTGATTGGGCAACAAGCAGTTCCGAACCCATTGATTATACAATTCCCGATTTAAACATCGACATAGGCGAAACCGGTACCGAAAACACCGGTAGCGGTGATGTTGAAGACGTTCCGACAACCATGGGATATTACGCATACCGTCACGGAAGCGGAAGTAAAGTTATTAACGGAAAATCATATAAAAGCGCATATCTTACTGTTTTTTTCAGCGGAAGATTTATTCCGCAAAAGCAGAATGACGTTTTGTGGTATAACCTTTGCAAACTTACGCTAAAACCGTTGCGCACGGGCAGTACGCAAGTGTTTTTCGATACGTTCGGCGGAAGCGATTCTGTTGAACTTTTTGCAAAAAATGCGTCCGAAGAATTGGAAGAACAAACTTTTAATTATACGGCAATAAACGGCGGATATCATACCATAGTTATAAAAGACAAAAACCGTCCTGCCGCTCCAACCGCAACTCCAGCGGCGGGAAGCTATAATGAAAAACAGTACGTTACTTTGACCGCCGAAAAAGATTGCGACATTTATTATTCGCTTCACGGAGAAGAACCGCATATATACGACGGAACCCCGATTGAAATTGAAAATTCTTCCGTTATTACCTGCTATGCGCAACGAAAATCCGACGGTAAGCAAAGTTCAACGGTAAAATTTGATTATAAAATACTACCCAAATCGCCGTTTGTGTTTATTGATAACGACGGTAAAAAAGAAGCTGTTCCGAATGTCTATTCCGAAAACGATGTTTTCACCGTTTATGTTTCCGATAAAAGTACTTTTGGAAAAATAGACGACGGAAGCGAAATTTATTACACTTTTTCCAACGTTTCGGAAGAAGAAGTTGGCGAGGGCGCAGATCCCGAAACCGAATGGGTAAAGCTTGACCCACGCTATCAAACTGTTGAAATTTATAAAAAAACAACGGTTCGACTTATAACAAAAAAGCTTGGAGAATTTTCGGACGTTTCGGAATATCATTTTAGCGTAAAGCCCGCTGCGCCGATTTCCGATAAGGATTCCGACGAATACGACGAAACAATCGACATTCAGCTTTCCACCCAAACCACAAACGCTGAAATATACTATACTCTTGACGGAACAGATCCGATTGCGAACGGAATCCTTTATGATGGCGTAATAACGTTGGCTACCGATGTAACGCTGAGAGCTGTGGCGTTTTATGACGGCACATACAGTGAAATTTCTTCATACTACTATATTTTCACAT
The DNA here is from genome assembly GCA_964544455.1 of uncultured Oscillospiraceae bacterium. GTDB lineage: Bacteria > Bacillota > Clostridia > Oscillospirales > CAG-382 > SIG622. The sequence goes on along the minus strand of CAZJCI010000192.1, from coordinate 2,509 downwards.
CGACGGACGATTTCGGAATAACGGCGTTTTATCCATCCGGCGTTTATGAAGGCGAAGTTTATGTTACGCTTATTGCCAACACGCCCGAAAACACAATTGAATATTCGGTTGACGGTGGGAATACATGGAATATTTTCGAAAAAACTCTTACAATAGATTCCGACACGGAAATACTTGCAAAAGCTGTCGGCGATAACGATGAAAGCGGCGATATTTATAAGTTTACCTATAAAATTAAACCGTTACCACCGCAATTTGCACCCGAAAGTACGCAGTTTACAAACACGAGTTCGATTTTCGTATACTGTGTTGAAAGTACAAAAGAAAACTCCGAAAGATTCGATTTGTATTATACTTTGGACGATACCGACCCAATAACAAGTGAAACACGTATTCTTGCCGCAGGCGATTTGGATTTCGCCGAAATTGAAATAACAAAATATACCGTTGTTAAAGCAGTTGTACTAAAGGATAAATCTTCATATTCAACAGTTGTAACAAATTCATACGATATTGTAACAAAAAAGCCCGCAAAGCCGATTGTAACTCTTACTCCGGGTAATTACACAAAAAATATTGAAAACGAATACGGTTTTGAAACGCAATTTTTGCCTGTTGTGGACGGTACGGAAATTTATTACACAATAAGCCGCAACGGAACTTTTGTTGCCGATCCTATTCCAAATGTTGAAGGAACAATAAAATATGACGGCTCTCCCATAGAAATAACCGGACGTACAATTATAAAAGCGGTTGCGGTTAATATTTTCGGCATAAAGAGCGATGTTGGTATTTTTCAATACGTTATTGCGCCCGAAGCTCCGCAAGCCGCTCCATCGGCAACGGTAAACGGCGAAAAATTACCGCTGATACCGGTTTCGGCTGTAAAAGGAAGTACCGTAAAATATACAATAAACGATTTTGAAAATGAATTCTTGTGCGAAAACGGAAATTTTTATATTGATACTCAAACCGGCAACGCTTATTCCGACAAAGAATGTACCGATATTCTTGGAAACCAAAACGATTCGGAATTTTCCACTCAAGCGAAACTTACAATAAAATCGGAACTTGACGGCGTTGAAAGTTTACCTAACTATTATATCTATAGTTTAAGCGATAATGCTGATAAGCTTGCAAAACCATATGCGGATATTGCCACAGGAGAGTATAAAGAAATAAAAATCGATGAAGATAACAATATTTTACACATACATCTTTATTCTCTTAATGTGGGAGATTCAATTCAATATAAGCTTAACAACTCCTCAAGTTGGAGTGATTACGATGAAAACGAAGGCATAAAAATCAATCAGGATTCCATTTTGCAGGTCAGAAGTGAAAAAGACGGAACATACAGTGCTGTTGGAAGTTATGTATATACTTTTGTTCCGCTTGCGCCGATTATCACGTTGGAATCGGGCTCTTATTTGTTAAGTTCAAAACCGCAAACGGAAATTGAATATGATTACCGTGCACCGACCGATAAAATAGATAATTGCTACCAAATATGGTACCGTCAAAACGGAGATCCTAAGGATGTTCGTTATAACGGAGCAAAACGTGATATAACGCACACAATGTCGTTTAAGGCGTATGTAACAAACAACGATACCGGCAGAAAGAGTAAAAACACTATTCACTACTATATTATTGAATCCGAAAGCTCCGCATATGGAAGTGTTTATATCGCAACACCGTATGATGCTTCAAGAATAAGCGCAACGGTTTTGGATACCGGTGATTATGCAAAGGGTATTAAGTTGCTGACTCAAAACAGCAACGCCAAAATTCGTTATTTTTACAATTATACATTAAAGAACGAATCCGGCAGTATCGCTTCCGATACGCTTACATACGATAATACCCCCATAACCGTCAATCCATCCATGACAAGTATTGTAATAAGCGCGTGGCTTGAAGATGAAAACGGAATAATCGAAAACAGTGATTTTACGCACGAAATTGAGTTTGTTCATTTAAATGTGCCGATAACTTCTCTTGGAAGCGAAAAAATCGAATTTCCGAAAAATACAACTTATACAATTATAAACGATTATCCAAATAATCCCCAAGCACTTATTTATTATACGTTGGACGAAAGTTCTCCCACCGAAAGCGACAATAATAAACGTAAAAAATATGACGGTGAAAAACTTACTTTAACAGGTGCAACAACAATAAAAGCAGTATATTTCAGCGCGTGCGGAAGTTGCGTCAACTGTAAAAACGATAATTTCGAAGCTTGCATTAACGGAGTTTACGGAAAAACCGGCGAATACAAATACACAACTCCGACAATAATCGGCGGCGGAGGCGGTAGCGGTAGTCACACAACAATAGATAAAACAAGAAAATATACAAAAGATATTTTCGGCAACGAACATCCAACTCATATCGGTTATATTAAAGGATATCCCGACGGAAGCGTTCAGCCTAACGGAAAAATTACACGTGAAGTAGTTACGACGATTTTATATCGTATAACCAATCACGAATACGAAGATCC
>CAZJCI010000191.1:0-4294 GCA_964544455.1 uncultured Oscillospiraceae bacterium | reverse complement strand
CATGAAGCTGCTTCCGAAAATCTATATTGCAAAATACACCCGGAATATCAAAAACTTGAAAACAGATTAGAGTGCTTGAACAATTTAAAACAAATCGGGTATCAAACCGGTTGCGGATTTATGATAGGAATTCCTTTTCAAACCGTTTCGGATATTGCGGAAGATATGCGATTTATGCAAAACTTTAAACCACAGATGGTTGGCTTGGGACCGTTTATTCCGCATAACGACACACCGTTCGGCAAATTTGAAAGCGGCAACGTTGATTTAACTCTTTTTATAATAAGTCTTACAAGAATTATGCTTCCGAATGTGCTTATGCCTTCCACTACAGCACTTGGAACAGCCGCCGGAAAAGGACGTCAAAAAGGCATTCTTTCGGGATGTAATGTTGTAATGCCGAATTTATCGCCTGCCGATGTTAGAAAAAAATATATGCTGTACAATAATAAAATCGGCACAGAATTTAGTGCTGAAACCGAAATACGTATTTTAAGGGAACAAATGAGCGAAATAGGATATAAAATTGTATGTTCAAAAGGAGATTACAAAGAATAAAGAGGTGAAAAATATATGGTCAGAATTGCATTTTACGGAAAAGGCGGAATTGGAAAATCCACAACCGTTTCAAACATTGCGGCAAGTCTTGCGGAAAAAGGTTTGAAAGTTATTCAAATAGGTTGCGATCCCAAAGCCGACTCAACCGCACTTTTGCGCGAAAAAGATAATATGCCGACGATTTTAAGTCTTGTTCGCGAAAAAGGCGACAATTTTGAGCTTTCCGATATGATAAAAAAAGGTTACGCAGATATTTTTTGCGCCGAAGCGGGAGGACCTCTTCCGGGAATGGGTTGCGCAGGCCGGGGGATTATATCCGCATTGGAAAAGCTTTCGGAAAAAGGCGCATATGATGTGTTAAATCCCGACGTCGTTTTGTATGACGTTTTGGGCGATGTGGTTTGCGGCGGTTTTACAATGCCGATGCGTCCCGGATATGCCGAATATGTTTTTGTTGTTACAAGCGGAGAGAATATGTCGATATATGCCGCAGCAAATATTGCAACAGCCGTTGATAGTTTTAAGAATCGCGGTTACGCAAAATTGGGCGGATTTATTCTTAACAAACGTAATGTAAAAAATGAGCAAGAAAAAGTTTTGCAACTTGCCAACGATTTTAACAGCAGTATTGTCGGAGAACTTTCACGAAGCGAAACGGTTCTTGAAGCGGAAGAAATCGGTAAGACGGTAATTGAAGCTTTTTCGCAAAGCGAAATGGCAAAAGAATACCGTAAGTTGGCAAACTCTGTTATGCAAGTTTGCAACGGAGGGAAGCTTTGAAAAGTTTGAAAAAAATTGTTGCCAACAATCAATATGTTGATAAATCCATTAAAATATCCGACGCAACATACCCCTCCGCATTTGAAAACGGTTTGGAATATTCCGCACCCGCACGCGGAACTTGGAATATTGTTCATACTGGAATGTTAATACCGGAATCGCATCAAATTTTTATATGCGCTCAAGGCTGTTTACGCGGAGTGGTACTAACTGCCGCCGAACTTGGAATGAGCGATAGGTTTTCAACAATTGCCGTCTGCGAAAACAATATTATATCGGGAGATAACGAGCAACTTATTATAGACGGCGTTACAGCGATTATAAATGAACTTTGCCAAAAACCTAAAGCCGTTTTGGTATATACAAGTTGCGTTCATCATTTTTTGGGATGCGATCTTTCGGTTTGTTATAGAGAATTAAGAAACAGATTTCCGAATATCAAATTCACCGATTGTTATATGAACCCAATTATGCGAAAAAGCGGGCTTACTCCCGATGCAAAAATGAGATTACAATTGTACAGCCTTTTGAATATTACGGAACGTAACGACAAAACCGTAAGTATTATCGGAAACGATTTTGCCACCGATGATGAAAGCGAATTAATCAGTTTACTTAAAGACAACGGCTTTAATTTTATTGAAATACCAAGATGCAAAACTTTTGATGAATACTTAGCGCTTTCAACCGCATCAGTTTGCATTACAACTTTTCCGGCGGCAATCCCTGCCGGAAAAGAAATGAGCGAAAAGCACGGTCAATCTCATTTACATTTACCGTTTAGTTTTAATTATGATGAAATTTTAAATAATTACAATACTCTTTGTTCAACATTAAAAATAAATTCTCCGGACTTTACTCATTACATTTTAAAGTGTGAAAAAAGACTTACCGAATTAAAAGATTTAATTTGCAATACGCCTATTGTAATTGATTATACTGCATTTTCAAGACCGCTGAGTTTGGCTAAATTGCTGTTAACACACGGATTTAACGTAACAACCGTTTATGCCGATTCCTTTTCTTCCGAAGAAAAAAGTGATTTTGATTATTTGAAGATTAATTATCCCGATTTAAAACTTTATCCCACCGTTCATACTTCTTTGAGAGTCAAGCCTCGAAATTGCAAAGAAAAAACTCTTGCAATCGGACAAAAAGCTGCATATTTTTGCTCAACAGGTAATTTTGTAAACATTGTTGAAAACGGAGGATATTATGGTTTTGAAGCTATAATTAAATTATGTCGTGATATGACGGATGCTTTTTATGATGTTAAAGATACAAAAACTCTTATTCAAATAAAGGGAATGGGGTGTTGCGAATGTATGTAAATCAAACGGCAAAAACTATTTCCACATATGCAGGCGATACAAGCGGCGTTTGTTCCGCACTTTATGAACTTGGCGGAATGATCGTTATGCATGATCCTTCAGGATGTAATTCGACGTACAGTACCCACGATGAACCGCGTTGGTATGATACAGACAGTATGATTTTTATATCCGGTTTAACCGAAAAAGAAGCAATTTTCGGCGATGAACAAAAACTTATTTCCGATGTAGAAAAAGCCGCAAAAGAACTAAAACCTCGTTTTATCGCAATTGCCGGTACTCCGATACCTTATATGTTGGGATTTGATTATACCGCAGTTGCCGCGGAAATTGAATGTCGAACGCATATTCCGACATTCGGTTTTAATACAAACGGTATGCACTCCTATATTCACGGTGCTTCAATGGCTTTTTCGGCATATACCGAAAGGTTTTGCACAAAAGTAAATAAAACCAAAAACATATCCGTAAATATACTTGGTACAACTCCGCTTGATTTTTCCGTAAACGGAAGTATTGCTTCAATACGAAAATTCTTTACCGATAATTCTGTTAAAGTTAATGCCGTAGTCGCTCTTGAGTGCAACTATAAAGACGTAGACCGATGTGCCGCCGCTCACATAAATATTGTTGTTTCATCCTGTGGGCTTGAAAGTGCAAAAATTTTAAAAAATAAATACGGTACACCTTATATTATCGGCGCACCGTATGGCAACTTCATGAAAAAAAGCATTATTGCGGCAATCGATAAGGCATTATTGGGAAACGATGTCTGTTGTTATTCGGAAGCATCGTTAATAAACGATACGCTAATAATCGGAGAAAGTGTAACTTCCCTATCGCTTGCTTCTATGCTAAAAAACGATTACGGTGTAAATTCAACGGTTGTTTCAGCCGTAGATACTCCATGCGAAATTGCAAAAAACTGTATATGCAAAACGTTTGAAAACGATTTGAAACCTTTATTAAAAACCGCAAAGTGCATAATCGGCGATCCATTATATAAGCCGATTTGTCCGCAAAATGCAAAATTCGTTGCTTTACCGCATGAAGCATTTTCGGGACGAATTTACAGAAGCGATATTCCAAACCTTGTTTGTAATTTTGATAATTTCATTGAAAAATTTTTTATTTAAGAAAGGAATAAAAAAATGAAAGCATTAAAAAAAATTATCTGTCTTATCCTCACAGGCGCACTTTTTGCATTAACTCTAACGTCTTGCAATAAAGTCGAGTCAAACTCCAATGATGAAAAAAAAGAAAATGAAGTTCAAAACAGCAGTACGATAACCGTTGTAGATCATTTGGGAAATGAAGTTACAGTTTCGAAAAATATTGACAGAATTGTTATTGGCAGCATATATCCCATGGCTTCCGTTCTTTCGATATTTTTCGATTCCGCCGAAAAAATCGTAGGTATGCCTCAACCATGCATGACAGCGGCACAAAACAGCCTTTTGTCGGAACTGTACCCAGAAATTCTTAACGCTGAAACAGGATATATAAACGGTACGGATATCAATATAGAAGCTTTACTTGAATTGAATCCCGATATTGTTATTTATAATGCCGCCGATGTTCAGCAAGGCGAAATTTTGCGTAACGCGGGAATTCCTGCAGTTGCT
>CAZJCI010000190.1:0-4318 GCA_964544455.1 uncultured Oscillospiraceae bacterium | reverse complement strand
CCCGGAGTAAATTCCATAGTGGAATTTACTTTGGAAATTCACTTACAAAAAAAAACTCGTTTTGTAAAAAATTTCACTTGACATATCGCTTGCATTGTGATATAATATTTAAGATAAAATTTTTAAGAGCGGTACTGTGATGCCGACAAGGTTTTATGCACGAAAAGGCAGAGTTTGCGTAAAAGCGGAAGTCTGCGCATACGTAACGCTCCGAACCTTGTTGTTTAAGGTTCTTTTTTTGTGCAAAAGTTAAGGAGTACAATATGAATTACATCCTAAAAAACTGTAACGTATATAAAGATGGAAAATATTCCAAGGGTGATTTATTCCTAAAAAACGGTATTGTTGTTTCTTCTTTTCAAACATCCGATGTTTCCGACGCCGAAGTTTTCGATTTCGCCGGAGCTTTCATTATTCCCGGTCTTGCCGATGTTCACGTACATCTTCGAGAACCGGGTTTTTTATATAAAGAAACAATTAAAAGCGGAACGGCGGCGGCGGCGCACGGAGGATTCACTGCGGTTTGCTCCATGCCGAATTTAAACCCTTTCCCGGACAGTGCGGAAAACATTAAAATTCAACTTGAAGCCATACAAAAAACCGCTTGCATAAACGTCTTTCCCTATGCCTGCATTACCGTCGGCGAAAAAGGCGAACAGCTTGCGGATATGGACGAACTTTCTCCGCTGTGCGTGGCTTTTTCCGACGACGGCAAAGGCGTGCAAAATCCCCAAATGATGGAAACCGCAATGAAAAACGCCGCAAAAAACGGAAAAATAATCGCCGCCCATTGCGAAGATAATTCGTTGCTGGCGGGAGGCTATATCCACCAAGGAGAATACGCCCAAGCCCACGGTCACAAAGGTATTTGCTCCGAATCCGAATGGAAACCGATAGAAAGAGACCTCGAACTTGCCGCGAAAACCGGTTGCACCTATCACGTTTGCCACATTTCAACCAAAGAAAGCGTTGAAATAATCCGCAACGCCAAAAAAAACGGCGTTAACGTAACTTGCGAAACCGCCCCGCATTATCTCGCGCTGGACGATTCCAACCTTAAAGAAGACGGCAGATTTAAAATGAATCCGCCGCTGCGAAGCAAAAAAGACAAAGAAGCCCTTATCCAAGGAATACTTGACGGAACAATAGATATGATTGCAACCGACCACGCTCCGCACAGTGCCGAAGAAAAAAGCCGAGGTCTGGAAAAAAGTCTTATGGGCGTTGTTGGATTGGAAACCGCATTGCCGATTATGTATACAAATTTTGTTAAAAACGGCGTTATAACCCCGGAAAAGCTTACGGAACTTATGCATACAAATCCCCGAAAACGCTTCGGACTTCCAACGGGCGGAACGGAAATAGGCGAAAAAGCGGATTTCACAGTATTCGATTTTTCACAAAAATATACGGTTAATCCCGACGACTTCCTTTCAATGGGAAAAAGTACTCCGTTTGCGGGTACTGAAGTTTACGGAAAATGCCTTATGACTTTTTGCAACGGCAAAAAAGTTTATTAATACAATACCGTGCAACTTTACTTTAATCAATTCAACAGCTAAAAATTTAATAATCATAAATAACGGAGGAAAAAACAATGGCAAAAAGAACGGACATCAAAAAAGTTATGATTATAGGCTCCGGCCCGATTGTAATAGGTCAGGCGGCGGAATTCGACTATGCGGGCACGCAGGCTTGTCTTGCGCTCCGAGAAGAGGGCTACGAGGTCATACTTGTAAACTCCAACCCCGCAACAATTATGACGGACACAACAATCGCGGATAAAATTTATATGGAACCGCTCACACTTGAATATGTAGCAAGAATCCTCCGTACCGAACGTCCGGACGCCATTATTCCCGGCATCGGCGGTCAAACCGGACTTAACCTTGCAATGCAACTCGAAAAAAAAGGCGTGCTTAAAGAATGTGGAACTCTCCTTTTGGGCACAAGTAGCGAAAGTATCGAAAAAGCCGAAGACAGAGAACTCTTTAAGGAACTTTGCCAACAAATAGGCGAACCGGTTATCCCCTCCCAAATTACCTATTCCGTGGAAGAAGCCGTAAAGGCGGCGGAAGAAATAGGCTATCCGGTTGTTTTGCGCCCCGCATTCACCCTTGGCGGCACGGGCGGCGGTTTTGCCTATAACGAAGAAGAACTCCGTGAAACCGGAAGGGAAGCTTTCCGCCTTTCCCCCGTTCATCAGGTTCTAATCGAAAAAAGCGTTCGAGGCTATAAGGAAATAGAATTCGAAGTAATGCGAGACAGCTCCGACCACGCAATAACAATTTGCGGTATGGAAAACGTGGACCCCGTCGGCGTTCACACAGGCGATTCCATTGTGGTTGCCCCCATTCTTTCGCTTAATCAACACGACCTCAAAATGCTTAACGACAGCGCAATAAAAATCATAAAAGCTCTTAAAATCGAAGGCGGTTGCAACGTTCAGTTTGCGCTTAATCCGCATACTTCCGAATACTTTTTAATAGAAGTAAACCCCCGAGTTTCCCGCTCCTCCGCGCTTGCTTCCAAAGCCTCCGGCTATCCCATTGCAAGAGTTACCGCAAAAATTGCCATGGGAATGTTACTTGAAGATATTGCAATTGCCAACACCAACGCCGCTTTCGAACCCGGCCTGGATTATATTGTTGCAAAAATGCCCCGCTTCCCGTTCGATAAGTTCGCTTTCGCCACAAACAAGCTTGGAACGCAAATGAAAGCCACCGGCGAAGTTATGGGAATCGGAAGCACTTTTTCCGAATGTTTGCTGAAATCCGTCCGCTCTTTGGAAATAGGAGTTTTCCACCTTTGGATGGCAAAGTTCGATTCAATGACCAAACAAGAACTTGTTACCTATATTTCCGAATTTCACGACGACGGAATTTATGCAATAGCAAAACTGTTCAGAATGGGAATGTCGGTTGACGAACTGTTTAAAATCACCGCAATAACCCCGTATTTCTTGGAAGAAATCAAAAAAATTGTGGACTATGAAACGGTTATCGAGCAAAATAAGGGAAATGTTGAAATTCTTGCCAACGCCAAAAAAATCGGCTTTTCCGACAGATATATTGCAAAACTTTGGAACGTAACCGAAAAACAGGTGCGTGAACAACGTTTTTCAAACAACATTGTCCCCAACTATCGAATGGTGGATACCTGCCACACAAACGCATATATTCCATATTTCTATTCAAGCTATGACGGAGAAAACAAATCCGTTGTAACGAATAACGAAAAAAAGGTGGTTTTGGGCGCAGGTCCCATAAGAATAGGTCAGGGCGTTGAATTCGATTATTCCACCGTTCACGCTGTTTCCACAATAAGAAAAGCGGGATTCGAAGCCATAATCATAAACAATAACCCCGAAACCGTTTCCACCGACTATACAACGTCCGATAAGCTTTATTTTGAACCGCTCACTCAGGAAGACGTGCTTAACATTTTGAGATTCGAAAATACCAAAGACGTAATCGCTTCGTTGGGCGGTCAAACCGCAATCAACCTTGCGCCGGGGCTTTCGGAAAACGGCATAAACATAATAGGCACAACCGTGGAAGCCATCGAAAACGCCGAAGACAGAGATAAGTTCGAAAAAATTCTTCAAAAACTCCAAATTCCGCAGTCGCAGGGCGAAGCCGTAACAAATATTGAAGACGGCGTAAGAGTTGCAAGCCAAATAGGCTACCCCGTGCTTGTCCGCCCCAGCTTTGTGCTTGGCGGAAGAGCCATGCAAATTGTCGCAAACGAATCGCAGCTCCGTCATTACCTTAAAAACGCCGTGGAAGTGGATGTGGATAAACCCGTTCTTGTTGACCACTATATTTTGGGTAAAGAAGTGGAAGTAGACGCAATTTGCGACGGCAAAGACGTATTTGTTCCCGGCATAATGGAACTTGTGGAACGAACCGGCATTCACAGCGGCGACAGCATAAGCGTATATCCGTCGTTCAGCATTTCGCAAAAAGTTAAAGACGTAATTTTGGATTACGCAAAAAAACTCGGCTTGGGACTTGGAATTGTTGGACTTTATAACATTCAGTTCATTGTGGACAAAAACGAAAAAGTCTTTATAATCGAAGTAAACCCCCGAAGCTCCCGCACCGTTCCGTTCCTTTCAAAATCCACGGGATACAGCCTTGCGGACATCGCCACAAACGTAATTTTGGGCAAATCGCTTAAAGAACAGGGCATAAACGTAATGTATCCGCAGGAAAAACAAAGATGGTACGTAAAAGTCCCCGTGTTCTCATTTGCAAAAATCGGAGGATTGGACGCATATCTTTCTCCCGAAATGAAATCCACCGGCGAGGTCATC
>CAZJCI010000189.1:0-4400 GCA_964544455.1 uncultured Oscillospiraceae bacterium | reverse complement strand
CGCCTTAACCGCTTCTTCGGCAAGCACCGAACAGTGAATTTTTGCCGGCGGAAGTCCGTCCAACGCTTCCACAACCGCTTTGTTGGTAAGCTCCAAAGCGTCCTCCACCTTTTTTCCCTTAATCATTTCGGTAGCCATCGAACTTGTTGCAATCGCCGAACCGCAACCAAACGTGTTAAACTTAACGTCAACAATAACGCCGTCCCGAATTTTAAGATAAATTTTCATAATATCGCCGCATTTTGCGTTTCCTACTTCTCCGATACCGTCGGCGTCGTCCATTTTTCCAACGTTGCGGGGATTCTTAAAATGGTCCATAACTTTTTCGCTGTATAACATATTTTTTCTTCCTTTCAATATTGCACAAAATCATATAATGTGCGTTTTTTCACCTTTTTCAAGTTCTTCCCAAACGGGACTCATATTACGCAAATATTCAACCACTTCCGGAACTTTTTTTAGTATCACGTCTATTTCTTCCTCGGTGTTTTCCTCGCAAAGCGAAAGCCGCAAAGAACCGTGCGCCACTTCGTGCGGAAGCCCCAAAGCAAGCAAAACATGGCTCGGGTCAAGCGAACCGGACGTACATGCCGAACCGGACGACGCACAAATACCGTTAATGTCAAGCAAAAGCAAAAGCGATTCTCCCTCAATTCCCTCAAAACAAACGTTCACGTTTCCCGCAAGCCTGCGTTTCAAATCGCCGTTAATCTTGGAGTGAGGAATTTTCGAAAGTCCGTCAATAAGCTTATCTCTTAACTTTGTAACATATTCCGTGTTTTTATCAATATTTTCCACAGCTTCGCAAAGAGCCGCCGCCATTCCCATAATCGCCGGCAAATTTTCAGTACCGGCTCTTTTTCCTCTTTCCTGCGCTCCGCCTTCAATAATGTTCGAAAGAATAATGCCCTTTTTAACATAAAGTGCGCCAACGCCTTTCGGTCCGTGAAATTTATGCGCCGAAAGCGAAAGCATATCAACATTTTGCTTTTTAACGTCAATATGAATATGCCCCACTGCCTGAACTGCGTCAGTATGAAAAATAACTCCCGCATTGCGACAGACTTCACCTATTTCGGCAATAGGCTGAATTGTTCCTATTTCGTTGTTGGCATACATAACCGTAACCAGGCACGTATTTTCCTTAATTGCGGCTTTCACATCTTCGGCGGTAACAATTCCGTTTTCGTGCACGTCCAAATAAGTCACTTCAAATCCGTTTTTTTCAAGCTTTTTCAGCGTGTGCAAAACGGCGTGATGTTCAAATTTTGTGGAAACAATGTGCTTTTTGTTTTTCTTTGCACCGTTAATCGCCGCAGAAATAATTGCCTGATTGTCCGCCTCACTGCCGCCCGACGTAAAAATAATTTCGTTCGGCTCCGCACCCAAACAGTGCGCAACACTTTCTCTTGCGTTACAAAGAGCCTCCTTTGCTTTCTGCCCAACCGTGTGAAGACTCGACGGATTGCCGTATATCGTGTCATAATAAGGAAGCATCGCCTTTAGCGCAGTTTGGCTTGTTTTTGTTGTGGCGGCGTTATCCGCATATATAGTCATTTCGAATATTCCTTTCTATTACCTCGTTTATGCGATTATCACATATTCTGCTACTATATTATATCGCCCAAACGTAATTCCTATTTATTATGTGTGAATTATACCATATATATCCTACTTTGTCAATGGGAAATATGCTTTAAAGTTTGAACCTTTTGAAATATTTATGTGAAGTTTTTCTCAAAGACAAAAATCATAATTTGAAAGAAATACTGTCGATAAACAAAAAACAACACTATACTAATTCTTAATACCGAATTTACTGCTCTTCAGCACAAAAAATAAGAAGTATTGAAAATTATACAAATTTCAATGATACAGCAAAATGAAGCTAAGGCTGATAAAATCAAGACTGAACAGCATTTAAGAATGTTTGAGAAAACATAAAAAGGTTATTTGCATATATTCATAAAAGTTTAAAGAGCATTAAACTTATGCAAAGACAAGCGTTCCAAAAAAATTCTTATTTTTGGAGACGCTTGTCTTTTATACTGTTTTATCGTATTTAATATTCAAGATTTCCAATATGTGCAAGCCCGCCCTCTCCCGTTTCTTTATATCTGCTTGACATATCTTTGCCGGTTTCTTTCATTGCCAATATAACCTTATCCAAAGATATTTTTCTTGTATCGCTTAAAAAACTTGCAAGGCTGACAGCATTAATCGCTCGCATTGCGGCAACGGCATTCCTTTCTATACACGGAATTTGAACAAGTCCGCAAATAGGATCGCAAGTAAGTCCCAAATGATGTTCTATTGCAATTTCGGCAGCATATTCTATTTTATCCGTATTCAGTCCGAAAAGTTCCCCCAAAGCGGCCGCCGCCATTGCACAAGCGGTTCCGATTTCCACTTGACACCCATAATGCGAGCCCGAAACCGAAGCGTTTGTTTTTACAAGATTTCCTATAATACCTGCGGTTTCAAGCGCACGAACTACTTGCACGTCGCTGTATCCGTGTTTTTGCTGTTGATAGTAAAGACAAGCCGGGACAACTCCGGAAGCTCCGCAAGTCGGCGCGGTAACAACAGTTCCGAAAGACGCATTTTGTTCACTGACTGCAAATGCATAAGAACAAACTATTCTGTTTTCTCGCGTTTCGGCACTTTCGTCAATATGTTGAGAATTATATAGCGTTTTTGCTTTTTTTACAACTTCAAGACCTCCCGGAAGGATTCCCTCATCCTCAAGCCCACGATTTATACAGTTTTTCATTTCCTCCCATATATTTGCCATATGTGAAGAAAAGCCTTCACCTTCTCGCATTTCAACATATTGCCAAAGCCTGAGTTTATTCTCGGAACAATATGCCGCGATTTCTTTAAAAGTAGTTTCGCAATAAACCGTTTTGTTTTGAAGAAACGAAGAATTCTCAAAACAAATATTCCCGTCATCAGTGCTTATAACTCTTGCACTGCTTGTCTTGCGACCGTTTTTATAAGCAAAAATATCCATTGTGTTGTGATGTGGCAATGAAACAGACGTTGTTTTATTATCAAAAACAACGTTGACGTTTTTTGACGCAAAAACCTTATTTATAACCGTATCGATACCGTGATTTTTACCGAATTTTGCAAGAGAAGCGTATAAAACAACTTTAAACGAATCGGCGGTTTCATTTTGTTTTAAAAAGATTCTGCAAGCTTTTTCCGGTCCCAAAGTATGAGAGTTCGAAGGTCCTGTTCCAACTTTATAAAGTTCGGAAACCGATTCCATACCGCAAGGCTTCTTTTCATCATTTCGTTCGTTTTCCTCTCGTTTCTTTTCAAAAAAATAATCCAGAGGAATTGCGAATATTTCGGCAATGCGAATTAAATTTTCCGTTGACGGATATGACAGTCCGTTTTCCCATTTTGAAACTGCTCTGTTGCTGACTTTCAAACGCTTTGCAAGCTCTCGCTGAGATAATCCGTTTTCACGACGTATGGATTTTATTCTTTCTGCGACAGTGTTAATCATAACTTTCTCCGAATTGCAATTATAGTAAAATAACTATATCATCCAATTATATGAATAGTTTGCACATTTTTTGAATTTTTTTGCCAAAAGAACATTTTAACTATTTTTAGGTAAAAAAGAATTGTTATGATTAATTAAGATTATTCATAAAAATTTCTCGATAAAACCTCCTGCTGCCATTCCGGTGAAAGACTTGTAAATTTTGCCGAAAATCCGCACACACGCACTATTAAATAAGGATATTTTTCGGGATTTTTTTGTGCGTCAAGCAATGTTTCTTTGGAAACACAATTTAATTGAAGCGATTGAACGGAAGATTTTGCCGTTATTCTTAAAAACGCTTCGCATATATCCAACGAGGTTGTTCCCGGAAGAATTATATTAACAACTGTATTACCGGAAAGTTCGGTTTTATCAAGTGCCGCCATAGAGTTAATTACGTTTGTAACGGCGGGAATTTTTTTCAATCTTGACGGAGTAAGCCCTTGCGAAAAATAATCTCCGTTAAATCTTCCGTCCGGCGTTGCAAGTGTTTTTTCTCCCCAAAAGCGAATTTCCGTATATGTAAGATGCGCAAGATTTACTTTGCCGCCGTATATTCCGCTAAGTTGTGAAAGCATATTGAATAAATCGTTGTTAAATCTTACTGCAAGAGATATTGATTCTTCGCTTCCGTCTCCCCACCCCGGGCAATGCAAAGCATCTTTTCGCATTGATTCAAAACCTTGCCAATTGTTTCGGACGGCGCACAATAATTCTTTCAGCGAATACTTTTTTGTATCAAAACAAAGCTTTTTTATTACAAGCAGCGAATCTATAATATTCGGAAATCCCACACACATACATTGGTCGTTTTTATATCGCGCACCGCCGTCGGTGTAAT
>CAZJCI010000188.1:0-4402 GCA_964544455.1 uncultured Oscillospiraceae bacterium | reverse complement strand
TGCCGGTTTTTTCATCGTCAAAGCCTTCGCAAGAATATCCGGGAATAAAAATCAGAAGAGGAGTTTGCGGAAGACATGTGAAGTACATTCAAGACGCTTTAAATACGGTATGTAAAAAATACGGAATAAAAAAATATCTTAATGTGAATGGCGAATATGGTGCGGAAACGGAAAATGCCGTGAGAAATTATCAAAAGCGAAGAGGAATGAATACCGACGGAGTTGTTGACAGTGAACTATGGAATCGTCTTATATGCGAATCGGATAGTTTTAAAAAAGAGAATTTACAATGACCGATAATAAAATTAAGTTCAAAACGGTACTATCGCCGTTTACGGAAAAAATATTGAGGGTACTTCCGCAAAAATATACAGCCGCGTATTTGCGATTGGGCGAATATGAACGCTTAAAATTAACCGAAATAAGAATCAGAGCCAACCAGCCATGCTCTTTTACCGTTGAAAACAGAAATGTTCCTATGATTTATAACGGTGGAATTATAATATCGGAGTGCGATGAAATAGAAATGATTCTTGAAAAAATTTGCGAAGGTTCGGTTTATTCGTTTGCGGATACGATAAAAAACGGGTATGTGCCGTATTACGGTACACGAATAGGCGTATGCGGCGTTGGAAATTGCGTTGACGAAGAATATGTGGGGCAAAAAAGTATAACGTCGATTTCAATACGTATTCCCGGATTTATTCCCAACGTAGCCGATGAATTTTTGAATGTTGCTTTGCGTAAGGGAATTGAAAATTCAATGGGAGTGCTTTGCGTTTCTCCGCCGAATTGTGGAAAAACAACTTTTTTAAGAGCGCTTGCGCAAGGATTGTCCGATATATATTCCGATTTTGCAATGCGTGTTTGCATTATTGACGAACGGGAAGAAATATATAATCGGAAACTTTTTGAAAATTGCATATGCGATGTTATTGCGGGAATGCCGAAATTTTTAAGTGCGCAAAACGCCGTTCGCACGATGTCGCCCCAGATTCTTATTTTTGATGAAATCGGAGATGAAGAAGAAGCGAAAATGCTGTGCAGTGCATATTCCGGGGGAATATATGTTGCGGCATCGGTACATGGGAACGGAATTAACGATGTGATGTCAAAAAAATATATTCGACTTGCCGTTGAAAACGGGGTTTTCTCAACTTTGTATTTTTTAAGCCGAAACTGCGGTAAAATACAAGGGAGAATTGTGGATATAAAGAATTTGGGTGAAGCATTGTGAAATTAATCGGAATTGTTGTTGTAATGGTGTTTTCGGTATATATGGGAATTGATTTTTCAAAAAGAGAAAAACAAAAGTTGGATGTTTGCAACGAAATTTACCGATTCTTGGAAAGTCTTGAATACGGCATTTCAAAAAAAGTTGCGTTAAAGGAGATAATTGAAGGATTTGTGCAAATTTCAAAACCAAAGTATTTAACCGGCAATTCAAAAAATGAGCTTGAATTAAAGTTACATAAATTTTCCAAAAGAGGTATTTGCGTAAACGCTTGTGAAATATGCGGCAAAACACTTGAAAGTATTGGCAAAAGTCCGGATATTAATTTGCAATTAAGAATGTGTTCCGAAAACATTCTGAAAGTAAAAAACGAATGTTCGCTTTTGGAAAAAGAAATTGCGAAAAAAAGCGATTTATATTTAAAATTGGGTTTTATATGCGGAGCAACGTTGTGCATAGCTGTTCTTTAAAGCGAGTTGTCACAAAGGAAAGGAGAAGTTAAAATGGAAGTTGGACTTATTTTGAAAATCGGAGGAATAGGAATACTTGTGGCTTGTATGAATCAAATGCTTTCAAGGGCGGGCAAAGACGATTTATCTGTGTTTGTTTCGCTTGCCGGCATAATTGTAATTTTGGTTATGCTTATGAGCGAAATAGAACGGTTGATAAATTCGGTGAGAAACGTATTCGGAATATGAATTTTATAAATATAATAGGAATTGCTTTTTGCGGTTTTTCGGTAACCACGCTATTAAAACAGATTAATCCCGCTTTTTCCGTTTATACGTCCGCTTTTACCGCAATAATATTGACGAGCTTTGCTTTTCGTTATCTTGAACCCGCGATAATATATTTAAAAAGTGAAGCGGAAAACAGCGGAATCGACGGTTATGCTTCGATTATTGTAAAGCTTACCGCAATTGGCATTATAACCGGAATAGCGGCGGATATTTGCGCAGACTCGGGTGAAAACGCAATTGCCGGCAGAATTGAACTTTTAGGGAAAGCGGTTACGGCAATGACGGTTTTGCCGGTTTTGAAAAATATTATAGCGGCTGTGAAAGAATTTTTAATGTAAAAAAATTATGAAAAATGAAAAATAAGTATATTAAACAAACACTTTCGGCAATAGTTGTGATTTTTATATTAAGCTTTGGTTATATATGCAACGCCAAGGCGATTATTGAAGAGGAATCTCAAAGTATTGTTGAAAGAGCGGACGTTATTTTAAAAGATAATTCCGTACAAAACTTGTTTCATAAAATGTTTTCCATGATAAAAAAATCCGTGAATGAGTTTTCGAAAGTATTTGCTTCATTGCTTTTTACGGCTTTTATGCTTGGAATATTGAATCTTGTTACGGAAAATTCGGCGGCGATTTACGGCGGAGAAATTTGCTTATGCTCGATTTCTTTTTCGCTTGTTTCAACAGTAACGGAAAATATCGGCACACTTATAAATGCGCTTCAAAGTTTTATGTTATCGTTGCTTCCGACAATGACGGCTTTATATACGGCTTCCGGTGCGCCTTCAACAGCGGCAATGAATTACAGTGCAACCGTTTTGTGGATGAATGTGTGTTCGTCGATGTTTTCATTGGTTATAGTCCCTTGCATAAAGTGTGTTACAATATTTGCGGTTGTGACGCTTACTTCACGTTCTTTTGATTTTTCCGGTTTTTCAAAAATCATTAAGAACACCGTCGGCTGGATTTTCGGTTTGATATTATGCGTTATGTCCGGTGTGATTGCACTTCAAAACATTGTAGGTAATGCAAAAGACGGACTGACGGGAAGAGCATTGCGTTTTGCGGCTTCAAGATTTATTCCCATTATAGGCAACACTGTTTCCGAAAGCGCAAGAACCGTTTCGGAAAGTATTCGCCTTGTCAGAAGTGTTACGGGAGTTTCGGGTATTTTTGCCATTGTGGGAACAGCGGCGGCACCGATTATTGCGTTGCTTGTGTGCAGATTTTTTATTAATTTGTGTTCGGCGGTGCTGAAGCTTTTTTCGTGCAATAAAACAGGAACGTATATGGACGAACTTTGCGGTGCGTTGAATTTGCTTTTGGGTGTTTGCATAGGCATAATTGTAATACTTATTATGATACTTGGAATATTCGCAAAAGCCGTTTTGCAAATATAAAGAGAAAAGGTATTTTTATGAAAATAAACGAATATTTACTCGGCATTGTGTGTGCCGCTTCGCTTGGGACTGTTTCGGATATTGTGAACGATTCGTTTTTAAGTCATAGGAAAAGCGTTGTGAAATATATAAGGCTTGGTGTAACTCTTTGCGTTGTTGCTTGTATTATTTTTCCGTTGACGAAAAGCTTTAAAAACAACGTTGTTTTTGATTTTGATTATAAAACGGAATTACCGATATATGATGGAGCAAATGTTGAAAGCAACTATGTTTTGGAGCGTGAGTGCGAATATAAAATTTCCGAAAAAATTTTTGAAGAAATCGGAATAAAACCGCTGTCTGTCAGCATAAAAATTGAAACGGAAGCGGAAAAAACTTATGTATCCGAAGCGAAAATCGTATTAAAGGAAGAAAGTGCCGAATATGCCGAAGCAATAAAAAATATTGCAAATATGGCTCTTGGTGCGGAAACGGTAATTGAATATGAAAGCGGAGATTAAAGAAGTTTTAACCGGAAGTTTAAAACCGTTTTTAATGGTGTTGGCAATTGCAGTCGGTATAATTTTGATTTTTTTTGCCGATAAAGAAGAAAGCGGTGCTGTCAGTCAAAATACTGCCGCTTGTGAACTTGAAAAGTACACGGAGAGTTTGGAAGTCAGACTTTCGGAAATAATTTCCGAAATAAAAGGGGCGGGAAAATCACAGGTAATGATAACGTTCGAAAGTTCGTTTGAAAAAGTATATGCAAATAATGCCAAAGTTGAAGAAAGCGGAGCTGAAAATTTCGAAAGGACGGATAAGATTTCGGAAAAACAAATAGTTCTTGCCGGAAGCGGTTCAAACGGAGAAACGCCGATATTGCTTAAAGAAATGTGTCCAAAAGTTAAGGGAGTTGCGGTTGTATGCGAAGGGGCGGATAATAGTTCTGTTGAACGGCAAATAAAGGAAACGGTCGCTTCTCTTTTCGGTATATCCGAAAATAAAATATGCGTTACACACGGAAAGAAAAACAATTAAAATAAT
>CAZJCI010000187.1:0-4421 GCA_964544455.1 uncultured Oscillospiraceae bacterium | reverse complement strand
ACGTTTCACCTACGTCGCGACCGTCAATAAGAATATGGATTCTTACTTTTTTAACTCCGTCCTGTTTGGCTCTTATTATCATAGCTCTAAGGTGGTCAATATGCGAATGTACGTTGCCGTCGGAAAACAAACCGAGGAAATGCAATGTATTTCCCTTGGTTACTTCTTTCCAAGCGTCTGATTCAAACATTTTTCCGCTTTCAATGGAGTTTGTAACAAGTTTTGAGCCCTGTGCAAAAACCTGACCTGCGCCAAGTGCGTTGTGACCGACTTCGGAATTACCCATATCGTCGTCCGAAGGCAGACCTACGGCTGTTCCGTGTGCTTTTAATTTAAGCATAGGATATTTAGCCATAAGCATATCAAGCACAGGCGTTCTTGCGTTTTTAACGGCGTTTGCCGCCGTATCAGGTGCTATGCCGATACCGTCCATAACAATGCAAAATACAGGTCTTGTATATACGGATTCATCGTTTGTTTTAAAAGTAAGCTTATTAAGTTTCATTTTTGAGTTCCTTTCAAACAAAATTATTATTGATTTTATTTTTCGTTAATCTTCTTCGTCTTCATCAGGTTCGTTCCAATTGTGCCATACGTTTGTTACATCATCGTTGTCATCAAGAGCTTCAAGCAGGCGAGTCATATGCTTAATGTCATCTTCTCCGTCAACGTCAACATAATTTGCGGGAATTTTTGTTTGTTCCGCCGAAAGAAAAGTATAACCTTTGTTTAACAAAGCGTCGTTTACCGAAGAAAAATCGGCAGGTTCGGTATATATTTCGAAAGTTCCGTCGTTATTGATTATATCTTCGGCACCGGCTTCAAGAGCGTCGTTCATTAAAGAGTCTTCATCTATATCTTCGCCGTCGATAACAATGAGTCCCTTATCTGAAAACAAGTATGAAACACATCCCATTTGCCCAAGGTTTCCGCCGAATTTATCAAAAAAGTGGCGAATGTCGCCTGCGGTTCTGTTTCTGTTATCGGTTGTGGCTTCAACAATTATAGCAACGCCGCAAGGGCCGTATCCCTCGTATATAATTACTTCATAGCTTGCACCGCCGTCTTCTCCGGCGGCTTTTTTTATGATTCTGTCGATATTATCGTTGGGAACATTATTCGCTTTAGCTTTGACGATAAGGTCTCTCAGTTTTGAATTTGAATTCGGGTCTGCTCCGCCTTCTTTTACGGCAATTGCCATTTCTTTGCCGATTTTGGTAAATATTTTTGCACGAGCGGAATCGGTTTTTTCTTTCTTGTGTTTGATATTATTCCACTTGGAATGTCCTGACATAATTATTATCTCCTTATCTGTATTTATTATTTAAATATTTTTAGGCGTTTTCAGACCTATTAAAGTTAAACCGTTTTTTAATACGTTTGCAGTTGCCGAAACAAGCGCAAGGCGCGTGTTTTTTACGGTTGAATCTTCTACTTTTAAAACCGGGCAATTGTGATAGAACCTGTTAAATGAGGCGCAAACTTCAAGGAGATACCTTGATATAACCGAAGGTTCAAGGTCGTTCCTTGCCTGTGTTATTTTTTCGGGAAACAGATTTAATGATTTTATAAGAGTACTTTCAGCTGGGTTTGTAATCTTGAGATCGTTTACGTCAACGGTTTCTCCCGACTTTTCAAGAATTCCTTCGCATCTTGCATATGTATATTGTACATACGGACCGGTATTTCCTTCAAAGCTTAACGCGTCCTCCCAATTAAAATCAACATCTCGTATTCTGTTGTTGGAAAGATCGTTAAATATAATTGCGCCGACTCCGACAGCTTTTGCAACTTCGGATTTATTGGCTAAATTCGGATTCTTTTCGTTAATTATCTGTTCTGTTTTTTCTATTGCTTGTTTGAAAATATCTTCAAGGAGTATCATATTGCCGGTGCGAGTTGCAATTTTGTTTCCGCCGAAGCTTACTGTTCCGAACGGAACATGAATCAAATCGTTGTTCCAATCATATCCCATAAGACCTATAACTTTGAAAAATTGCGCAAAGTGCAAACTTTGTCCTGCACTTGTAACATAAATACATTTATCAAAATCATAAGTTTTTTTTCTGAACATTGCTGCTGCAATATCTCTTGTGGCATATATTGTCGAACCGTCGGCTTTCAGTATAAGGCATGGCGGCATATCGTAATCTTCAAGAGGCACTATATATGCACCGTCATCAAATTTTAAAAGTTGCTTTTCTTTTAATTCGGTTACAACAGAATCTGTTTTATCGAAATAAAAACTTTCGCCTCTCCAAGATTCAAAGTCCGCACCGATAAGATCATATGTTTTTTTAAATTCATTTATAGAAATATCGACAAACCATTTCCAAAGCTCAAGTGCTTCTTTGTCACCCTGTTCCATTTTTGAAAAATTAACTCTGGCTTCATCTTCAAGTTCCGGATGAGTTTCGGCTTCTTTATGAAATTTTACATATATTTCATTAAGTGCCTTTATGCCTCTGCTTTCGATATCTTCTTTATTTCCCCAAAGCTTATAGGCGGTAATCAGTTTTCCGAATTGAGTTCCCCAATCGCCGAGATGGTTGACGCCAACGCAATTATATCCGGAAAATTTATAAATATTTTTTATTGCCTGACCTATAACCGTTGAACGCAAGTGACCAATATGAAAGGGTTTTGCAATGTTCGGCGACGAATAATCAATAACAATTGTTTTTCCGTTACCTATTTCCGACGAACCGAAGTTTGTACCGCTTTCAACGATATATTTTATGTCCTCGCACAATGCTTTTGAAGCAACTCTCATATTTAAATATCCCGAAACGCTTTCGACGCTTTCGAACAAAGACATAATTTCGTTATCGGAAACAAGAGCTTCTTTGAAAGAATCGGCAATCATAACCGGACTTTTTCGCATAACTCTCGAAAGCTTGAAGCAGGGGAAAGCAACATCGCCCATTTTTGAATCCGGCGGATATTCCATCATTTCCGCGAGCTCTTGAACCGAAACGTTTTCGCATACTTTATGAATAATTCTTGCGGCAGCAAATTTATAAGAATACATTTTCTATATGTTTCCTTTCGATTATGTTTATTTATATACAACATTTACGTTGGGTTTAACTATACCGATATACGTTTTTCCGACGTTTAACAGTAATTCGGTTGCTCCGTCCGATTCGAACAACGAATATCCCGATGTCCTGTTAGTGCGCTTCCAAATAATTTCTTTGCATTTTCCGCTTGAAAAATAATAACCTTTACCCGTTCCCGTAAAATCAACCGACAGTCTGCCGTAATTATCGATTGTCGAATGATTTGCAAACAAAACAACGATATTTTTAAATTTTATTTGTTCGTTTGTGTTACCGTCGATATGCGGAGAATCATGTTTATCCAAACTTGAATTTACATTTAGATATTGACCTTTTAAATATAAGTCGATTTCGGCATCGTAATCAAAATAACTTTGTGCATAGTTTGAAAAAGGGATATAGACATAATTTGCTGTAGCTCCGTTAAATACGATGGGGGAGTTTGAAAATTTTAACGGTGATTCAAAGTTATCTTTTAAATCGGTTGAAAATTTATTGGCTTCAATTGCTTTTGTAATATTTGAACCGGATGTAAAAAGCGTGTGTTCGGAAGCAATTCTTTTTTTCAGTCTTTCTTGATTTCGATAAAAAGCGGCAGTGGAAGCAGAGTTACCGTTTGTTCCGTCAATATGGTTTGTTCCTCTTGAGCGCATAGTGCTATATGCAATTTCGCTTCCGCCGGCGTGCACATAAATTGCATTATGCGCGTCGGCAAGGTCGATATAATAATCACGCGAAGAACGGATTGAACCGAGCGTCGGCAGATTTTTCCAATCGGCGGCAACACCCATAAGTCTTGTAATTGAACCTTCTACAAGAACCTCATACAGCAAATCCATTTCCGAAATTCCATGCTGAGGAAGTGCGGCTTTTAAATTATTGAACATAATCGCAACAGGTCTTTGAACGCTTAATTCTGGCGATGTTTCGATACCGGTAAGAATATTGTAATATTTGGGTTCGGTTTCGGAAATATTATTATTTTCGTTATTATTTTCTTCGGACTCTTGTTCGGTTTCGGGTGACGGTGAATTTTCTTTTTTTTCAGTATTCGATATATTGTTTTTAGAATTTTCGGTTACGATTTTTTTTTCATTTTCGGAAGTGCCTTTATTTTCGTTTTCCGAACAGCTTATAAAAGCGGAACAAGATAGCAACAATGCTAAAATGACCGCGCCAAACGATTTGATATTCAAATTTATACCTCCAAGCTTAAGATTTTACTTAACAATTTATTTTACCAGAGTATTAGTAAAATTACAAGTATTTAATGTAAACTTTGAAGTCATATTTATTAAAATATATACAAGTCATAAATAAAAAAGCTCTGTATCCGAAGCTACAGAGCGATATGTTAAA
>CAZJCI010000186.1:0-4534 GCA_964544455.1 uncultured Oscillospiraceae bacterium | reverse complement strand
ATGCATTATCGAATGTATCTTTTCCGCATTTCGTACATATCATAAATAATACCTCGTTTTTTTATATTACATATTGTTGTTCAATATACTAATTGTGTTAATATCTTTGTTACCATTGTAATATTTATCAATTACCTTTCCGAAAACCGAACCGTAACCTTCAATTTCCGCAAACAGCGTCATTGATGAACAGAGCTTCAAACCGTCAATGTTGCCCATAACTTTGTATGGGTCGTTTGTTTCGAGTCCCAGCAATGCTTGGCTTATTTCTTTTAATCTTGCTCCAAGTACCGGATGTTCAAGAAACATTTTCGCTTCTTCAAAATCTTCTATTCCGTAATACTTCGCGGTTGCGCTTTTGCCGAGCTCTTTCAACTGCGGAAAAATATACCACATCCAATGAGTGCGCTTAAAACCGCTTTTTATTTCATTTAAGGCGATTTCATAGCTGTGTTCCTGTGCTTCAAGAAATCTGTTTAAATTGTAAGTCATAGTGTCTTTTCTCCGAAACCGTTTTTAATATGATGTTTTAAAACAAAAAGCTTATCAACTTCGTTGAAATTCGCATATTTCCGTATTTATGACGGTTATTTCCATGGGCTTTAATTTTTATCGGATTCATTATTTGTTTTTACGGAATATGCTTAAATATATATTCTTAAAAGAAGTCTTTTGTATTTTTGATTTTGTAATGAATATTGCTTTTATGCATATCATATAGAGATTTCTATATCGTCTATTTGCAAAGCGAAGCCTTTGTCGGCTAAAGTGTTTTGCAATAATTCGGCTATTTTGTCTTTATTGCTGTTAATTAAATATACAACCAATTCGTCTTTGGTTTGTTGCGGTAATGCGTTTAACATTTTCTTTGGAATATCGCCGGGCATGGAAAGTATACCTGATATTGTTTTAAGCAGGACGCTGTTATCGGCTTTTGCTTTTTCTTTTAACAATGGGATTGATTGTTCGATTATGGAATCGTAGTTTATGTTGCTTATGTTTAAGGTTATTTTCATATTTTTAGTCCTTACATTTAAAATATTATATCGAGTAAACTTGTCTTCCCGTCACCGTTACAGTCGGGACATCTTTCAAGACACGTGCCGCCACATTTATTGCATATTTGCGACGGAGCGGAATAACCGCCGGGAAATTTAAGCCCGATTCCGTTGCATTCCGAACAGTTTACAACGCCTGCGTATCTGCAACGAGAGCACATTTCTTCTTTTGTCAATATATAGAATGCTGCAACCAATGCAATAATTACAATAATCCACTTTTTCATAAAAACGTTCCATTCATTATTTTTTTTATGTCTTAATATTTTGTATTTATCACGCAATATTTATTATATCATATAATTTCATATCAGTTTACTTCAATCGAAAGCTTTTTTATGTAGTTATTTTTCAAAGCGGAAAGTTACCGCTACTTTCCGCTTCGAAAGACGTATTAAACTTTTATGCGCGTGCGTGCTGTACCGACAATGGCTTTTCCGAAATATTATCATTTGCGCGGTCGTGTTCCGGAACCGTATATTCAATTGTTTTAGTGGTGTTCGTTGTCGATTTTTTGTGTTCAATCCAAGAACGTATTCCGTTAACAAGATTTTTTATCCCATTAATCAGTTTTTTTCCAAGAGAAACAACTAACTTTGCACCAAAAACAACTACATCTTTAACCGTTTCGACTACCAATTTTCCGCCTTCCATAAACGGATCCAGTAAAACATCGGAGAGCGTCCAAATAACAATAAATCCGGCTATCAATGCAGGAATTACTCCGCTAAATAATCTCGTAACAAGTAGTCCCACTGTAGTTACAAACTCTATGCATACTACAACACCGAGTACTTTACCGATTATATTCAAAATATCTATACCTTTTTCTTGTGTAATTTCACCGTCCTCAACTGCTTGAGTTGTACTCATTGTATCTGTTGCCGCACAAACAGAATAGGCAATACTGCGAAGAGATGTATTTTCGGGAAAAATCCCCTTAAGACATCCGTCTTCTCCCGATTGCAAATAAGCCTGCATTGTCAGCATTGCCTTTAAATCCGTTGCGTCTTCTCCGAACGCAACCGTAGCTTTCATCTCTTCGTCGTCTTCGATATTTTGAGAAAATGTGTTCATTGCACTGATAAGTATATTATTATTACTTATAGCGTCTTTCAGTTCTTCACGTAACTTTTGTTCAAGTTCATCTGTAACTTCACTTTCTGTGAATTTTTTGTTTCCATATCCATCTTGATATGACTTTGCCGCTTCTGCGCCGTCGTTTGCATAAATATCCGATACGGTCATTGATATGCGTGCCTGATAAAGAGCGTTGCAACGGTCAACAAGCGTTATTTTGTCGTCAACTATTGCTTGAACTTTTCTTTCCAACCAAGCGTCGGTATCTTCTGTTGCGTCTTTAATATCTTGATTATACTCTCCAACAGTCATTAACACCTTATCCGCCATAACAAAACCGATATCTTCGGTTTTGTCCGGAAAGAAATCGCAATACATATCCATCAATGTGGTTCGGATATCTTTTTCCGAACCCGAATAGGGAGCAGCTGCCTTTTTCAATTTTTCCATTTGTTTTTGTGTAATTTCATACATTGTTGAATCCTCCAAAATTATAAAATATTTTGTTTTTTGCTTACGATGTTATTATAGCACATAAGCGCATAAATTTTTTTCAAAAAACGGAAAATTATTCTTTTTTTTCTGTTTCTTCCGCTTTTTCTTCAGTAACAACAATATCGCTCGTGTCTTCCGGTTCCAAAATCGGAGGTTCGGGAATTTTCCAACCTTTATCTTTCATATATTTATCTAACTCTTCCGATATACCTTTTGTATCTATCGTATCGTGAGGATGCGAAAGTGCTTGTTTTGCCTCTTTAGGTTCTCGTGCTACCCAGTCAACGGTTAAAAACGTTACTATGGGATCTAATTTTCGTGATTCGCTCAGTGCTTTAACGTTCACTCCGAATAAAGGTTTTTTTGGAAATTCGCCTGTAAGAAACCATGAAACAAACGCTGACAAAATTTTGGGGTCTGTCTTTCTTAGCGCTTGTATGGTATGAACAGCTTTATTTTCATTGTAACCAAGCATATCAATCATATAATTTTTTAATCTTTTATAAGATAATCGTAGTATTATTTTTTCAAGCATCCTATTTTCCCCCTTTCAGTTTTGTAATAAATAATTTGGCAAATTTATCTGCGTCCCGTTCGCACAGTTGTTTAGAATATAATTCAGGGTTTTCCTCAAAAGTGACATAGACATCTGGATGTAGACTGAACGTCATTTTCTTTCTGTATTCCTCGCTTGCTCCGTTATAATATTGTTCGTTAAATATAAAATTATATTGCATTGCATGGCGAAATTCGTGTATAATTGTATCTAAATATTCTTCTATGCACTCAGGATTTGTTGACATTAAATAATTAGAATTTTCCCACAAAACGTTGTTATTATAATCATAATAACCCATATGGCGGTTGTTATCTGAAGCTTCCAGCTGTAATCCGATATTCATAGAAAATACCTCGCAAAGCGCACGATGCATTTCTCCGGCGGCGGCAGTGCGCTGTTCAGCATTCATTTCGCTTAATTTTTTTACGGGCTCGGGTCCCAAAATTTCCCGTATTGCCTCAACAGCTTGATTTATGCGTGTTTCGTCCAATTCCGTTATCTCCACTTCCGTATCGGAAAACGTCGCTTCATTTCGTGTATACGGAGATAACCGCCCATTGCCGGTATTTAATTCGGAATTTTCGGTAAAAATTTCATCGTTTCTGAGTAAATCTATCGTTACCAAACCAAGAGCGATCACCGCAGTCGCTATAATCACTTCCAGCATCTTTTTTTATCTCCGTTTCATTCGTTATTTTCCAAAAAACATCTGCATAAGAATTTTTCGGTAATTTATTAAGCATTTCTTCTATATCCGCAATAATATTTAAGTTTTTACGATTCACCGTAAGCCTCCTAACCGATTATTTTTCTTAACGAACTTTCTTCTAATTTATTGGCAAAAATAATAATTTTTTCACGAATAACATCATAAAGTTCCTTATCATACTTCTGTGTAATATTATTTTTTTCTTTCAAGCTGACTTGAATTTCCTCTTTATTATCGTTATTATCTTTAGCATATTCAACGCAATAATCTTTAGGTTCAAACAATGTATTATATTCCGCGGAAGTTGGAATAAACCCCAAACGCATCATTTGAGCATAGCAAGCGGCAATGCTTACAAGATTTTCTTCACCGTCGCCATAAACAATAGTTTCGTTTGCAGCGCCTTCCAATGCGTCAATCCAGTCCATATGAGAAATCAAATTTTTTTCTTTTGAAAACTGACGTAAAGCTATATTGACAAGCTTTGTAATATCCGCACCGGTAACAAAACGGTGTTGTGCAGAGTCGTCCACAAGATAATTTATAAAGACTCCAAGATTTTCATCGTTATAGCATTCATCCATAAATAATTTTGTTTTTTCGCCACTGTGCTTCATAACAATTGCTTCAGCT
>CAZJCI010000185.1:1373-4536 GCA_964544455.1 uncultured Oscillospiraceae bacterium | reverse complement strand
GAATTATATGAGCTTTTCGGAAACAGCGAATATATTCATTTGGGGTGCGATGAAGCGTATATATACGGTGAAGGATATGTTCCGCAAGAAAAAGTAGCGGATTTTCTTGCAAAAATAACAAACGAATGTATAAGCGAAAACAAAACTCCGATTATTTGGGGTGATATGTTGATAGCTCGCGAAGAAACTGATGTTAAAAATGAAATATATTGCTGCAGTGCTAAAAACAAAGAAATTTCAAAAATGTTGCGCAATAAATTAAATCGTAATACAATTATAGCGGATTGGCAATATGATGCAAAAATCTCGCCGTGGAACAGCAGTAAAGTATTTTTGAATGACGGTTTTAAAACAATGTGTTGCCCATGGTATAAGCAAGATGATTTGCAATCCTGCGTAAATACAGCGGAAGAATTAAATTTGTTCGGTGTTATCGAAACAACCTGGCACTATTTGTCTTTCAAAATGGAAATGCTTTTGGAATTTGCAAGAAAGCTTGGATTATATGCTCCGCAATGGGCTGAATATACGATGTCCCGGATCGAAATTGCAACGCTTATACGGAAGGTTTCGTTTGAATCGCACACATATGCGGAATCGGGATTTGCAAAAAATCAGATAATTGATTTCAGCGACAAATAGTCGTATAATAAATAGAATTTGGAGAAACTAACATGTCAGAACTTACAATCGAACAAATTAATTCGGTTAAAAGCAAAGGTTTTTTGCGTAACAGAGGGACCGATAAATTTTCAATGAGAATTGTTGCTCGCGGAGCGGTATTTTCGGCAAATGATTTTGCTAATATTTCAAAATTGGCAAATTTATTCGGAAACGGAAAAGTAATTTGCACGTCCAGACTTGGCGTTGAAGTTCCGGGAATACCGTATGAAAAAATTTCTGAAGCGGAAAATTTTGCAAACGATAACGGATTACGAGTGGGCGGTACAGGTGCGAAAATCAGACCGATCGCCGCTTGCAAAGGTTCAACTTGCGTTTACGGAAATTGCGATACTCACAGAATTGCCGCAAAAATAGACGAAGATTTTTTTGTAAAATGGAATACCATAAAGCTTCCGCATAAATTCAAAATAACTGTCGGCGGTTGTCCGAACAGTTGTATGAAACCCAGTATTAATGATTTTGGAATTGAAGGTCACAAATTTCCGAAGTTTGATTCTTCGCTTTGTTGCGGTTGTAAAAAATGCTTGGTTGAAACTGCTTGTCCAACTCATGCGGCAAAAAAAATTAACGGCAAGCTTGTAATTTCCGATAATTGTATTTCGTGCGGAGTTTGTATTGGAAAATGTCCTTTTAAGGCAATTGCGCACGAAAGTGAAACAGTATTTAAAATTTATGTGGGCGGTACTTGGGGAAAATCCGCAAGAATCGGTAATTCTCTTTCGAAAACTTTTAAGGAAGAAGAAATTTATTCTATACTTGAAAAATCGCTTCTTTGGTTTAAAGAAAACGGATATGCCAAAGAGCGTTTCGGAAATACGATTGATCGTATCGGATTTGATAATTTTGAAAAAGCAATATATAATAATGACATTTTAAAACGCAAAGAAGAGATATTGAAAAAGGATATTTTGATAAAATAATAATGAAACGTTTTTTATATATAGCTTTTTCCGTATGTATACTTATGACGGGATGCTTTAACAACAAATCTTTCAAAAGCGAAGACAATAATAAAGCAATAATAACCGATTTTTTTGGAAACGAAACATTATTGCCGCAAAATCCAAAAGTTATATCGGCATACGGTTCTTTTGCGGAATGTTGGATGCTTGCAGGAGGAGAACTTATCGGCGCAACGGAAGACGCAATATCCGAAAGAAATTTAGCATTTTCGAAAGACGTGGAAATAATCGGTACGGTAAAAGAAATAAACCTTGAAAAAATTGTTTCGTTAGCGCCGGATTATGTAATCCTTTCTGCCGACATTGAAAATCAGTTAGCATTGAAAAAGAATCTTGATAATATGAATATTCCATACGGCTATTTTTCCGTTAATAATTTTAACGATTATGAACAATTGATGCGCATTTTTTGCAATGTCACGGAAAGAGATGACTTGTTTTATAAAAATGTTACAGCCGTCAAAAAAAATATTGACGCAATTATTGAAAAAATTCCAACCGATTCTTCAAAGACATATTTGCTTATGCGAGCTTATTCAAACGGTATAAAAGTAAAAAGCGATAATATTGCCGACGCAATGCTTAAGGAACTTGGTGTTGTAAGTATTACCGAAAAAAATCCGTCGGTTTTGGATGATTTAAGCGTTGAAGAAGTAATTGCAAACGATCCGAATTACATATTTATATCCACAATGGGCAATGAGGACGCCGCCGTTGCATATTTTAAAACCAATATTCTTAATAATCCGGCTTTTGACGGTGTAACTGCAATAAAAAACGGTAATTATACAATTCTTCCGAAAAATTTGTTTCATTATAAACCAAATAATAAATGGGATGAAAGTTATAAATATTTGGCAAAAATTCTTTATCCCGAAATTTTTTACGACAATGATTAAAAGAACAATTCCTTTATTTTTGTTAAGTTGCATTTTGCTTGCGATTCTGTTTGTTGTTTATATTACTTTCGGTGCAACGGATATAAATATTATTAAGGCTGTTAAAGATTGTGCGTTATCGTTTTATGATTCTCCGGATTTGCGTATTTTGATTTACGTGAGACTTCCAAGAGGTATTGCCGCCGTTTTTGCCGGAAGTGCATTTGCCGTGTCCGGAGTACTTGTGCAAGCGGTGCTGAATAATCCTATGGCTGCCCCAAATATTATAGGAGTTAATTCGGGTGCCGGACTTGCCGTTATTGTTACAAATACTTTAATGCCGCAATATGTTGGCTTAATACCGTTTTCGGCTTTTTCGGGAGCAATGGTAGCCTGCGTGATTATTTATGCTGTTGCAAGTAAAAACGGAGTTTCCAAAATGACGGTTACTCTTGCGGGAATTGCCGTGACAGGCATTTTAAACGCTTGTATTAATGCCGTGAAAACAGTTTTTCCAAACAGTATTTATAATTATACTGTGTTTTCGGTCGGCGGTTTCGGTGGAGTTAACGCTAAAATAACAGTTCTTGTTTGTCCGATAATTTTGGCTTGCATATTAATTGCCATGTTGCTTTCACA
>CAZJCI010000185.1:0-1363 GCA_964544455.1 uncultured Oscillospiraceae bacterium | reverse complement strand
GGTGAATCCACTGCGGCAAGCCTGGGAATGAATGTCGGACGCTTCGGGTTTGTTACTTTGATGCTTGCCGCCGCTCTTGCAGGGTGTGCCGTAAGCTTTGCTGGGCTTTTGGGATTTATCGGACTTATAATTCCTCATATTGCAAGAAGATTTGTTGGTAACAGGCACAAATATTTGTTACCGTTATCGGCTGTTTGGGGAGCAATATTTGTATTGTTGTGCGATTTGTTTTGCAGAATTCTGTTTAAACCGTATGAGGTTCCCGTAGGGATAATTATTTCTTTTATTGGCGGCATATTTTTTATTTTTATAGTTTTGGGGAAAGGAACCGCACGTGATTGAGTTATCGGACGTATTTTTCGGTTATGGAAAAAATATAATATTCCAGCATCTCAATTTAGTTTTTGAAAAAGGTAAAAGTTATGGAATTATTGGGGTTAACGGCAGCGGTAAAACAACGTTGCTTAAGCTGATTTCCGGTGAAGAAGTAATAACGTCCGGTGAAATTTATATAGACGGTAAACCGAAATCAGCATATCGAAAAAAAGAATATGCCAAAAAGGTTTCTGTGCTATCGCAAGAAAATTATATTACGCAAACAACCATATATGATTATACGTCTGCAGGCAGATACCCGTATACGGGAATATTCGGAAAACTATCGGAAAATGACAAAAAGTTTGTTAACAGTGCTTTAGCCGAAACAAAACTTGAAAACATAAAAAATAAAAGTATGTACGAAATTTCCGGCGGCGAAAGGCAACGTGCGCGAATTGCCATGAATTTGGCGCAGGACGCATCATATATACTTTTTGATGAACCTACCACATATCTTGATATGTGCGCTAAATTTGAAATTATGCACATAATTAAAGAAATGACGCAAAGCGGTAAATGTGTAATTACTGTTTTACACGACATTTGCCTTGCACTGAAGTATTGCGACTTTATTGTGTTTTTGGATAAAACTAACGGAAGCATACAATGTATCATTCCTAATGAAGGGGTTGACAAAGGGATAATCGACAGAGTGTTCGGCATAAGATGTGTCAAACAAACGATTGACGGAACAACCGAATATTTTATACAAGAAAAAGATTAACAAATGCGTTGAAAATAATAAGCAACCGTATTCAAAAAATACGGTTGCAATATTTTTTTAAAAAGCAAATCTTAAAAAAGAGTCGTTCTTGGGATTTGAAATAACACCGTAATATACCGAATCGGTTGCACACTCAATGTTTAAAGAATCTTTAATATCTTCTTCTTGAATAACCTTGAAGCCGGTTGGGGTAAGATGATAGAGTTGCACGTTCATACCGTTAAAACGTTCAAGATTTAAGTTTAAATTAATGAGATCGTT
>CAZJCI010000184.1:0-4551 GCA_964544455.1 uncultured Oscillospiraceae bacterium | reverse complement strand
TAAATCCTCTTGCTTTTTATTTTTTAGATTAAATTTTTATAAAACGCTTTCTTGCGCAATGAAGTTATTCGGCGGCTTTTTTAAGTCTTGAAATTACTTTTTCGTATCCGATAACTTTCATTACGGTACAAAGGTCGGGGGAATTGAGACGTCCGGTGATTGCAACACGTATGATGTTGGAAACATCGGTTATGCTTCCTTTGAATTCCGACGGATTTGCTTTATAGGCTTTCATATCGGACGTATAGCCGTATTTTTCGGAAATTTCTTTGACCTTTTCGAACCAGGCGTTGTTATCGTCTTGGGCAGAGTATGATGAAATATATTCGTTTAAAATTGAACGGCGGTCGCTTTCCGAAACGTTTTGCGGGTATTCGTCTTGCATTGTGAAGCTTTCATCGTAATAATAGGAAACAAAGTTTTTGACTTCCGACCAGCAGGAAAAATCTTTTCGTGGTTTTTTTCCGCCTCTGCCTATGGCAAGGTATGCTTTTGCATATTCGGGATTGTCGGTGAGAACTTTTGCAAAAGGTGCGTCGTTTTCTTTTGCCCATTCCGTAACTCCGTTATATACTTCTTCCGCACTCATTACGGCTATGATGTTTTTTGAAACGTCGTTGAATTTTGCAAGGTCGAACATTGCGCCGGAATTTCCCATATTTGAAGCTTTAAAGGCAAAATCTTTATAGGAAGCTTCCTTGTTTGCGCTTCGCCACTGTTCGTAATTGGAATTAAGGAGAGTCATTAAATATTCGATTACGGATTTTGCGGGATAGCCTTTTTCGAAATAGAAACCGAGAGTACATTCGGGATCTTTTCTTTTGGACATTTTTCTTTTTGTTCCGGTTTCTTCGTCAAGCTTCATAACTTGTGCCGTGTGACAAAAGCGAGGCATTTTGAATCCGCAAGCGCGCCAAAGTTCGACGTGCCACGGAAGAGTTGAAAGCCATTCTTCGCCTCTGATGACATCGGTGGTTCGCATAAAATGGTCGTCCACAACGTGCGCAAAGTGATATGTGGGGATTCCGTCGGATTTTAGGAGTACAAAATCCTGGTCGTTTTCGGGGAAGGAAAGTTTGCCTTTTATGGAATCTTTGAATTCAACTTTTTTTGACGGATCGCCAAGCGATTTGAAACGCAAAACATAACTTTCGCCGTTTTGAATTTTTTTGATAGCTTCATCGATGTCCATATTGCGGTGTATAGCATATTTTCCGTAGTATCCGAAATTTTCTTTGTTTTCTTCCTGTTCTCGGTGAGCCGCTTCGAGTTCTTGTTCCGAACAGAAACACGGATAGGCTCTTCCTTCCAAAACAAGTTTTTTGGCGACGGTGTGATAGATTTTTGCTCTGTCTCGCTGACGGTAGGGGCCGTATTCGCCGCTGTCGCCGTTGTTTGTTGCGCCTTCGTCGAAGTTTATTCCGAAAGCCTGAAGATATTTGATGATTTTTTCGACTGCTCCGGGAACTTCTCTTTTATCGTCGGTGTTTTCGATTCGAAGATAGAAAACGCCGTCTTGCGATGAGGAATGAGCTATTCGTTCATCGGCAAGAGCACCGTAGAGATTTCCCAAATGCATTGAACCGGTTGGGCTTGGCGCCATTCTTGTTACTTTGGCGTTTTCCGAAATGCTTCGTGGCGGAAAACGTTTTTCAAGGGCTTCGACGGTATCGTCCGGTGTGAGTTCCGGAAACATAAGATTTGCAAGTTGTTCGAGTTTTGTTGTATCCATATATTTTTCCTTTCAGATTTCTTTTTTTAAAACAGCATAACCATTTCTATCATTACTTCGTTTTCGGAAATATCGTCGTTTGAATAGAAATGAAGATTTGTTCCGGAAAATTTAAATCCGCATTTTTTGTAAAATTCTATTGCGGGGATATTGCAACTTTGAGTTTCAAGCGTGATGAGCCGAAAATCTTCTTGTATTGCGACGGATTTTGCTTTTTCGATGAGAGATTTTCCTATTCCGATTCCGCGAAAACCTTCGTTTACAAGCAACTGCGTTATTATAAGTCTGTTGTTCCATTCTTCTCGAGCAAGCTCTAATATTGCAACGGGTTCTTTGGATTTTTCCGTTTCGAAAACGCCGTATGCGCTTACGTTTTTCCAATAGGGCTGAAAAAGTGTGTCGAAACAACTGCGTTCCAGCACTTGCGGGAGATTTTGAAGCCGAAAGCAAAACGAAAAACCTTCGTCGGTTTCTTCAAGGCTTGCTTTGTAATGCTTGTTTGACGTATATGTGTAATGCAGAACGTAGTCTTCGTAATCGCTTTGAGGTAATTCTTTTATTTGCATTTGCGTTATTTTCCTTAACTTTGATTATTATAAACGTCTATTATAGTTATTTTATCATAATTTAATGAAATTGTCAAGGTTTAATGGGAGTTTTTTATTCTGTTGAGCGTGTATTGCGGCAAAAGAAACAATGTTGAGTTGCATTTTTCGGGCGGAAAATTAAAAAAATTAAAATAACTCTTGACAAATGTAGAAATGTGTGGTATAATAATACCAACATATGAATAATTGTTCATATGATAAATATTAAGGAGGGGCATATGAAAACAGAAGGTTTAAACGTTTGTTGCAACACCGAGCTTCATTCGGAAACGGTTGCCAAGGTTAAAGAACAAATGCCGACGGCGGACGCTGTAATGCGAATATCGGAACTTTTCAAGGTGTTCGGCGATATAACGAGAGTGAACATTATTTGCGTTCTTTTTGGGGCAGAGCTAAGCGTTTGCGATATTGCAAAACTTTTGGGAATGACGCACAGCGCAATTTCGCATCAACTTAGGGTTTTAAAAGCTGCAAGGTTGGTAAAATACCGCAGGGAAGGGAAATCGGTATTTTATTCTTTGGACGACGAGCATATAAGCGAAATATTTAAGCTTGCGTTGAAACACGTATCCGAATAATTATTGAATGGGGGAGAAAACTTATGTCACATTGCAGATGCTGTCACAATGGTGAAAATCACAACGGGCACAACGAAATTAATTGCGCTTGTGAAGAAGAAAATTCTTTTGAAGAAAAGAAAGAAAAAATCGCACGGTTTCTTTTGATATTCGGAGCGGCGGTTTTTGCGGCGGCGGTAGTATTTCAAATTCTTTCGTTTTCCGTATTTTCGAAAATTCTTTATGTATTATCGTATTTATGTATGGGATTCGATACTTTTTGCGAACTTGCGGAGGATATACTTGAAAAAGAATTTTTTGGGGAAACCGCACTTATGACAATTTCTTCAATCGGTGCTATGATAATAGGGGAAATGGCGGAAGGGTGCATTGTAATGCTGCTGTTTGCCGTTGGCGAAATATTGGAGCATAAGGCTCAAAATAAATCCAAAAAGAATATTGAGGCTCTTTTGGCTTTGAAGCCGAAATATGCGGAAAAAATTCTTCCGAACGGTGAAATACAGCGGGTTAATCCCGAAAATCTTGACATCGGCGATTTGGTGCTTGTGAAAGCCGGCGATACAGTTCCTTGCGACGGTGAAGTTTTTGAGGGAACGGCAAATGCAGACACTTCGTCCATCAGCGGTGAAAGTGCGCCGATTTCGCTTGAAGCGGGCGACTGTGTGAGATGCGGTTATATTTCGCTTGACGGAATTTTGAAAATTAAAGTTACAACGGCGTATGCCGATAATACTTTTTCGAAAATTTTGAATATTATTTCAAATGCAGACGCCAAAAAATCCAAAAGCGAAAGTTTTATTTCGAAGTTTGCGAAGATTTATACTCCTTGTGTGATTTTTGCCGCTTTTGCTGTGATGTTGGCGGGGACTGTTTTTACCGGAAAAGCTTCCGTGTGGATTTATAGGGGGCTTGTTTTTTTGGCAACTTCCTGTCCGTGCGCTTTTGTGATTTCGATACCGCTTACGTTTTTCTTCGGTATAGGAGAAATGACAAAAATCGGTTTGCTTGTTAAGGGTTCGGAATATATTGAAAAGCTTTCAAAGCTGAAATTTGTTGCGTTTGACAAAACGGGTACTGTTACGAACGGCAAGCTGAACGTTGTTAATATTGTTGCAAGCGACGGCGTAGAAAAGGACGATGTTCTTGCCTTGTGCGCTTCTTTGGAAATGAATTCGAACCATCCCATCGGAACCGAAATTGTTAAGCTTGCGAATGAAAAAAAATTGAAGCTTACCGAGGCTTTTGAAGTGAGGGAAATTCCCGGCGTGGGGATTAGAGCAAAATGCAACGGTTCGTGGGTCTTTATCGGAAACGCCAAAGTGCTGAAAGCTCCGTGCAACTTTGAATTATCGGATAATACGACAAAGGTATTTGTTGTTCAAGACGAAAAATGTATGGGTGTAATTGAACTCGCGGACGAGATTAAACCGGAATCTTCTGCGGTTATTGAAAATTTGCGTAAATCGGGAATTGAAAAAACGGTTATGCTTACCGGCGATTCTTCGGCGGGAGCGAAAAAAATTGCCTCGCTGTGCAAAATAGACGAAGTTTATGCGGGGCTTGAACCGCAGGAAAAATCGCAAATATTCGAAAAATGCGTGATGGGAGTTACCGACGGAACAAGCGCATTTGT
>CAZJCI010000183.1:0-4608 GCA_964544455.1 uncultured Oscillospiraceae bacterium | reverse complement strand
GTTGTATCGTTATCGGGGTCGGGGTCAATTGTCATATGCTGGTTTCCGTAGCGCAAACCGAATTGGTTTTTGAGCGTTGTTTCGGAATCCAAATGACCGAAATATTTTTCAAAAAGAGCTGTTGCGGTTTCGAACTTAACGCCGTATGCCGCTTCGAAAGTCTCTTTTGTTACTGTTGTGTTTTCGTTTGTGTTGTAATCGATAAGGTCGGCAATATAGTTACGGTATGACATTTCGTGACCGTCGTCATATTTGCCGTCGCCGCCGCGGCTGTTGGCAAGAGCTTCTTCACTGTTGGGGTTATATTGCCATCCGCAGAATATTGCCGCAAAATAATCTGCCGAATATACGGGAGAATAGGGCGTGGAAACACCGTCGTTTGTTCTTGTGTAAGCGTCGGTTTTGCCTTCGCCGTTTTCGTCGTGGTTACCCAAAACATAGAAGAACTTTGTGCTGTCGTTCAAACCGACGCCGTAACCCGTGACGGAGTTTGCGTCTACGTAAGAATCTCCGTAAGACGTTGCGCCGTTGGGAATTTTTTTGGTTTCGGTGAACTCTACCGTTGTGTTTTTACCCCAAAGACCTTGCGCCACGTGGCTTACTTCACGCATATTTTGAATGGCTTTTGTGCCGTAGGCGGCAAAATTTCCGACGTTGGAACCGCCGTTTGCAATACCGTCCACAAAGTCGCCGTTTATAAGGAGTGCGTCAAGTTTGGAAGAACCGTCTGCGTTTGAGCCTGCCATTTTTTGGAAAGAATCTATAAGGTGAGCCCATTCGCCGGTAAGTTTGGAGTTGGCGTTGCCGTTGTAATATCCGTTTTGGTGAACGTCGCTTGCCACGCCGAAACGAAGAACAACGCTTTCCGTATCGAAACTTGTTCGGGTGAGGGGATCCGAAATACTTACGGTGAGAGTTGCGGAAATTTGTGGATTGACAACGCTTGTTGCCGTGAGGGTGATATTCTCCGCTTCTTCGTCGCCACCGATATAAAGAGTTGTGCCGTCATCGCTGAGATATGTATTTTCCGATGAATGACCGGACAGCACGATGTTATAGGTAACAATGGGAGAATATGCGCCGCTTACGGTTACATCGGGCACCGCAATATATTTTCCTCTTGTTGCACTTGCGCTTTCAACCGCAAAGGAAATTCCCGTGATTGTGGGTTCACCGGGTTTTTCCGTGAAAAACGCAACGTTGGCAATATAAAGAGAAGAATCGGGATTTGCAACAACATATTTTGAAGAATCAAGAGTTCCGTCTTTCCAAACGAGAGTTCCTACTGCGTCGCCGAAAGCCAAAATTCTGAATTGGTCTATTACGGCATCGGCTGCATATTCAACCGAGGAAAGGTCGAAATCGAAATATGACCATTTGTTGCTTTCCAAAGTGTTTGAACTTTTGAAAGTATTGAAGTTTGTTGATGTTGTTTTAAATTGGATATAGGGTGCGTAGGTGTTTGAATCGCCGTCGGCGGGAATATACTTATACGTAATTCTTGCGTATTTGTATGTTGCCGGGGTTATTTTCAAACTTGTGGGATAGTTTTCAAGAATAACCGCACATTCCGAGGCGTAATAGGGTTTTCTGTCTTCGCAGGGATCGGGATTGACTTTTACCGCCGTTATGTCGTCGGTGTCTGCGTTTCCGGCAATTAACTGCGTTTTTGCGGCGGCTTTTACGCCCCAAGAACTAAGTATACCGGTTAGGCTTGACGCCTGCATTACTATCTCTTTGCCTGCTGATGCTGAATCGGCAGAAGCGCCGAGCATCGTGAAAGAGACGCTTGACAGTGTCAGCATTGCCGCCAATACTGTTGAAAGAATTTTTTTCATTGCAAAACTCCTTTGTAAAATAATAATTTGTTCATAATATATATATATATATATTAGTAAAGGAGAAAAAAAATGCAGCCTTTTGTTAAATACACATATACATCTACATACACATATTACTGATAAGGTAATTATATAACAAATATGGTTAAATGTCAAGAGAAAAAAAGCAAATTCGGAAATTTTAACAAAAATGAGCTCGGCATTTTGTTAATATACCAAGCTTGTTGAAATTATAAGTTACATTTAATATTATTGCGAGTTGTTTTTATACCTAAGCAAAAAATCTATGAAATCGTCCACGGTTTTTTGTTGCTTGGAGGACAGCGAATTATAGTTTTGCATAAGTAAGCGAAGGCGAGGAGAGGTTTCGTCCGTTTGCACGGGGTGAGCTGTTTCATAGCCCGCAGCAAACAGATAGTCTTCAAGGTCTATTCCGTTTTGGCTGTTTTCCGCAAGCTTTGTAAGGAGCTTTATTCGCGGCGGATTTTCCTGTTCGCACAGAAGCAATTTTCGCAATTGAATATAGCTGATATCGCTTTCGGCGGCAAAGCGTCTTACCGAACGTTCGCCTTTTGCTTTTTCAATTAGGAGAGAAAATATTTTTTTGTTAAAGGCATTGTTTTTTCTAACCATCGTCGTTTCTCCGTTTTTTGTGATTTGCGCCGCTATTATACCACAAATTAAAAAATCTTTCAATATGTTTAAAGATAATAATTCGGTAATAACGTTCATAAAAAATTTAAATTTCCGCAGTCTGTTTTTTTGAAAAATCTCTTTACAAAACATTTGTGTTGTGGTATAATTGTTTTTGTAGTTGTCTGCCCTTGGCGCGGTTTTGGAAAAAACAACCTTATTCCGGTTTGCCGATATACGGAATTAAGAGGTTATCACCAACCTTTGCCGGGCTTTGCGGCTTAAATTACAGAAAATTATTAAAGGTGGGAAAAACAATGCTTCAGAAAGACGAAAAGCTTTCAATCATCAAGGAGTATGCAACGCACGAAGGCGATACGGGTTCTCCCGAAGTTCAAATTGCGGTGCTTACAAAGAGAATCAACACTCTTAACGAACATCTTAAGGTTAACAAGAATGACCATCACTCCAGACGCGGTCTTCTTAAGATGGTAGGTCACAGAAGAAATCTTTTGGGTTACCTCCAAAAAAAGGACATTAACCGTTACAGAGCCATTATCGAAAAGCTTGGCATCAGAAAGTAATTTTGGAATGTCAACGGGGCGAAAGCGGTTGCTTTTCGCCCCATAATAAAAAGTGTATTAAGGGGCGTCGGGTTAGTTTTTAGCATTTATACATGGGCAAGAAACGCTTCCTGCTTTTGTATAAGTGCTAAAGCTTGACGCTTCCTTTGGGGAATTCCCCGGAAAGGATTCGGTAAAACAAAATGTTTGAAAATTACAGAGTTTTTAAAACAGAATATGCCGGCAGACCGCTTGTTGTGGAAACCGGCAAAATAGCGCAACTTGCAAACGGATCCGCGCTTGTAAGATATGGCGATACAACCATTCTTGCAACCGCAACCGCAAGCGATAAACCAAGAGACGGTATTGATTTTCTTCCTCTTTCCGTTGAATTTGAAGAAAGACTTTATGCCGTCGGCAGAATTCCCGGAAGTTTTCTTAAGCGCGAAGGAAAACCTTCCGAAAAAGCGATTTTAACTTCGCGAGTTATCGACAGACCTGTAAGACCGCTTTTCCCGAAAGACTTAAGAAACGATGTTTTGGTTGACCTGTT
This sequence comes from uncultured Oscillospiraceae bacterium, assembly GCA_964544455.1. Lineage (GTDB taxonomy): Bacteria > Bacillota > Clostridia > Oscillospirales > CAG-382 > SIG622. The sequence goes on along the minus strand of CAZJCI010000183.1, from coordinate 1,018 downwards.
GGTTCTTTCGGTAGATCCCGATTGTTCGCCCGAAATTACGGGTATGATTGGAGCGTCCATTGCTCTTTCCATTTCCGATATTCCCTGGAACGGACCTATTGCGGGCGCGTTTGTAGGTCTTGTAAACGGCGAAATCGTTATTAACCCCACGCAAGCGCAAAGAGAAATCAGCGATCTTGAACTTACCGTCGCTTCCAGCGAAAAGAAAGTCGTTATGATTGAAGCGGGTGCAAAGGAAGTTGAAGACGATAAGATGTTTGAAGCCATTATGGCGGCTTTTAACGAATCGCAAACGGTTATAAAATTTATTAACGAAATTGTTGCCGAAATAGGCAAGCCCAAATTTGCATATCCCTCTTGCGATGTTGACCACGATCTTTATGATAAGATTGCCGATTTTGCAATTGAAAAAGTGCGATATGCTTTGGATACGGACGATAAACTTGTACGTGAGGAGCGTTTGGGCAAGGTATATGAAGAAGTATTCGAACAATTTCCGGAAGACGCCGAAGAAAGAAAGCCGGAAATGGAAGAATGTCTTTATAAACTTCAAAAATTTGTTGTCAGAAGATGGTTGCTTGACGACGGCAAGCGCGTTGACGGAAGAACTCTTGACCAAATTCGTCCGCTTGCCTCGGAAGTGAACATTACAAACAGAACTCACGGTTCGGGGTTGTTTACAAGAGGTCAAACTCAAGTTCTTACAACAGCAACTTTGGGACCGATTAGCGACGCTCAACTTTTGGACGGTCTTGACGATGACGAATCCAAAAGATATATGCACCATTATAATATGCCAAGCTATTCCGTCGGCGAAACAAAGCCTTCCAGAGGTCCGGGCAGACGTGAAATAGGTCACGGCGCGCTTGCGGAACGTGCGCTTGTTCCCGTTCTTCCGTCGGTTGAAGAATTTCCGTATGCAATTCGTCTTGTTTCGGAAGTTGTTTCTTCCAACGGTTCCACGTCGCAGGGATCGATTTGCGCTTCAACTCTTGCGCTTATGGACGCCGGTGTTCCG
>CAZJCI010000182.1:0-4628 GCA_964544455.1 uncultured Oscillospiraceae bacterium | reverse complement strand
AAGCGAAAGCGTGGATTGCTATCAGGTTAGGTCGCTTGGATACGGTTTGGACGGTTCTCTTTATCCGTATTATGTTAAAGATATTGAAAGCGGAAAATATACAAAAGACGAAATATCGGAATTTATCGCATATTTTCTTATGCAATATTCGAGTATTGCAAATTATTGGGGACAACCCATATATCTTGCGGGAACGAATCCCGACGGCACATCAAAAGCGAACGAGCTTTCTTATTTGATACTTGATATATATTACAGTCTTGGAATATATAACCCGAAAATTCAAATAAAGGTCGGCGGCTCAACTCCGAAAGAGTTTATATTAAAAGCTCTTAATATGGTGAGAAACGGAATTAACAGCATTGTATTTGTAAACGAAGAAACGGTTGCAAAATCGCTTATGGCAAACGGCGCAACATATGAGGAAGCTTGGGATTCCGTTATTTCGGGTTGTTATGAATATAAAAGCAAAAAAGGCGGGATAGATATTTCCTGCATATATATTGACGGTCTGAAAGCGGTTGCGTTTGCAATGAACGACGGTTTGGACAAAAAAACGGGTAAGCGTTTGGGAATTTCAACCGGCAATCCGTGCGACTTTAAAACTTTTGAGGAGTTTTATAACGCTGTGAGAGTTCAATTGGCGTATATTATGGACACGTGCTTTAACGGGATATATGAACCGGAACGGCATATAGGAGAAATAAATCCGTCGGTTCTTTTTTCGGGAACTCTTCCCGAATGCAGAGCCAATCTTACGGACGCAATAGACGGCGGCGTTCCGAACGGAACGGCAGTGCTTTTTTGCGGTTTTGCAAGTCTGGTGGACGCAACGATGGCTGTTTATGAACTTGTGTTTGAAAAAAAGATATGCACAATGGAGCAACTTAAAAACGCTTTGGATAACGATTGGAACGGATATGAAAAACTTCGAGCAAAAGCCCTTTTATGTAAGCACAAATTCGGTAATAACGATAAGATTGCCGATTCTTATGCAAACGCTTTTCACAAATTTTTTGCTTCAAATCTTGCCGGAAGAAAAAATTCTCACGGCGGGACTTACGGTTACGAGCTTCATTCGGCGAGGGCTTTTATTGAACAGGGAAAGTGCGTTGAGGCAACTCCGGACGGAAGACGCGCGGGTGAAGAAACGTCGAAAAACGCTTCGCCGGTATCCGGTATGGACAGAAACGGCATTACGGCGGCAATAAATTCGGTAACAAGTATGGATTTGTCGCTTAACGGTATCGGCGGTTGCTTTGACGCTATGTTGCATCCGTCGGCTGTTGCAGGGACTGACGGTTTGGAGGCTTTTTACGGAATACTTATGACATATGTAAGGCAGGGCGGAGCGTCCGTACATTTTAACGTGTTTAATGTGCAAACTTTGCGTGACGCGCAAATTAATCCCGAAAAATATAAAACGCTTCAGGTACGGGTTTGCGGCTGGAACGTTCTTTGGAACAATCTTACGAAAGCGGAGCAAGACGTTTATATTATGCGAGCTTCGCAGATTTCCGAATAGCATATGGCAAAAAAATACCGTCCACTTGTTTGTGAGACGGTATTTTTGTATAGATAAAATTTATGTTATTTTTTGGGAACGATTTTTTCCGCACCGCCCATATAAGGTCTGAGAGCAACGGGAATATTAACGCTACCGTCGGCGTTGAGGTTGTTTTCGAGGAAAGCTATGAGCATTCTGGGCGGAGCGACAACGGTGTTGTTAAGAGTGTGCGCAAGATATTTTCCGTCTTTTCCGTTTACACGTATTTTAAGTCTTCTTGCCTGAGCGTCGCCGAGGTTGGAGCAACTTCCGACTTCGAAATATTTTTTCTGTCTTGGGGACCATGCTTCAACGTCGAGCGATTTTACTTTTAAATCGGCAAGGTCGCCGGAGCAACATTCAAGCGTTCTTACGGGAATATCCATTGAACGGAACAGGTCTACCGTATTTTGCCAAAGTTTATCAAACCACATGGGGCTTTCTTCGGGTTTGCAAACGACAATCATTTCTTGCTTTTCGAATTGGTGGATTCGGTAAACGCCTCGTTCTTCGATGCCGTGAGCACCCTTTTCTTTTCGGAAGCATGGGCTGTAACTTGTAAGCGTTTGAGGAAGCGATTCTTCGGGAAGAATTTGGTCGATGAATTTTCCTATCATGGAATGTTCGGAAGTGCCGATGAGATAAAGGTCTTCGCCTTCGATTTTATACATCATGGCTTCCATTTCCGCAAAGCTCATAACGCCGGTAACGACGTCGGAACGTATCATAAACGGCGGTACGCAGTATGTGAATCCTCTGTTTATCATAAAATCTCTTGCATAAGAAATAACTGCGGAGTGAAGTCTTGCAATATCGCCCATAAGGTAATAGAATCCGTTTCCGGCAACTCGGCGCGCGGAATCAAGGTCAATACCGTTAAAACGTTCCATTATATCCGTGTGATAGGGGATTTCGAAATCGGGAACAACCGGTTCGCCGAATTTTTCGATTTCAACATTTTCGCTGTCGTCTTTTCCTATCGGTACCGACGGATCGATGATATTTGGAATTACCATCATTATTTTGGTGACTTTTTCCTGATATTCGGCTTCAAGCGATTCACATTCGGCAAGGCGTTGAGCTTGTTCGCCCACTTTCTTTTTCATTTCTTCGGCTTCGGCTTTTTTTCCTTGCCCCATAAGCGAGCCTATCATTTTTGAGCACTTGTTTCTTTCGGCTCTCAGGTTATCCGCTTCGAGTTTTACGGCTCTTGATTTTGAATCCAATTCGATTACTTCGTCCACAAGAGGAAGTTTGGAATCCTGAAATTTGTTTTTAATATTTTGCTTTACAATATCGGGATTTTCTCGTAAAAATTTAATGTCGATCATCTTTTTTTCCTTTCATTGTTTAAAAATTATATTTTATTTGTATTTTGAAATTAGGTAAAACAAAAAAGGAGTTTTCGCCGAAAGGGACGAAAAACTCCGTGTTGCCACCCAAATTACCGCAAAATTACGGTCGCTCAAACGTGCTTTAAGGGGCACTCCCCGCAACTTTCGTTGCATACTCCGAAAGCGGAAAGCAAAGTTCCTTGCCCGCTTGCACCTGACGCGGACTCTCTTGAAAAGGAATGATTTTGCATATTCTTTCATCACAGCACCAAAAACATTGTATCACAAATTCTTTTAAAAAGCAATATAAAACTTAAAAAATTTTCTTTTAATTAATATTTTAACCGATTGTGAAATATGCTCCGGTTTGTACGTTTAAAAATATAACCGCAAGGATTCCGCACAAAACTCCCAAAAGCTGGCGTTTGTTAAGTCTGTCATGGAAGAATGCGACGCCTATGATTGTCATAACAAGCGACTGCATACCGGCGAATGTTGGGAAAAAGAAAGAGCCGTTGATATTCATATTGCAAACCATATATACTTTTTGATAAACGGCAAGGTCGAGTCCCATTGCGACGGCATAAAGCACAATGCTTTTTCCGAATTTAAATGTGTGTTTTTCGTGCGAACCGGTATTTCTGCGCAAAAGATAAACCAACAAAGCAAAAATTGCGCTGAATATGTAAACAAAAAGCAAAAAAGTATTTGAAGACGTATCGGGAGAAGCCGCATAACTTTTTGAAAGCTTAAATAATTTTTGAAGCGTTCCCACAAAGCAATTTGCAAAAAACGTTAACAAAGTGAAGGTCAACCACTTTTTGCCGCTCTTTTTTTCTCCGCCGGCGTCCTCTTTCATACTCAGCGGCATAGATATAATTAAAAAAACTATGCCGAGTAACTGCGAATAATATACGTTTTCGTGAAAAATTATTACGCTTAAAACGGTGGGAACAAAAATGCAGAAATTATTAATTAAAACGGTAATGGAAACCGGACCTTCGGTTAAAGCAATGGAATATGCAACTTGAAACAAAACCGTTCCGACGCCCATAAAACAAGCCCAAAGAACAATTTCGCCGTTGGGTTTTTGCATACCGAGAACCAATGACAAAAAAACCGCAACCGACGCAAAAAACATTGCGTTAAACAGCAAGCTGTCCTGGGAATTTCGGATATGTTTTCTGCACGCCGCCCCCTGAAGAGTAACTTTTACGACAGCCATGGAAACCGCTATTACAATAAAAAGGAACTGAAACAACGGGGATTTCAGCCATTCGTATAAAACAGGCGAATTAAATATAGGATCTAACATTATAATCTCCCCAAAATATTTATTAATTATTTCTAAAAACAATTATAACACGAATATTTGGCTTTGTCAAGAAATTTCATATTGTGAAATAAGCATATTTTGAAATCGGTTTTATATTGCAATTTATTTAAAATTTAATTTTCCCCAAAAAAAGTATTTAATTTGCCCAAAAAGTATTGACAAAAATCGAATTATAGTGTATAATATATATATATATATATATACAAAAAGTTAAAAAGTTGTGAAACTTTTTAAAAAATTGCCGAAAAGCAAAATTTTATTAACAAAGGAGATTTAGCATGAAATTTAAGAAACTGACGTCGCTTATATTAACGGCATTAATTGCCGTTACAACCGCGTCGTTTAACGCCTGCGTAAGCGCTGCCGACGGAGAAACGAAAGACATTGAAATTGCGTTCACAAAAATTCAAAG
>CAZJCI010000181.1:0-4641 GCA_964544455.1 uncultured Oscillospiraceae bacterium | reverse complement strand
ATACTAGAACCCGTTGTAAACGAATCGTCAAGCTCTATGAACTTAAATTCCCAACTTGACCAAAGTATTATTTCTTCCGACAATCGCGAAAGGTGCATCATAAGAATTGAAAACGCCGATTGAAGCTCTACACAAAAATCTCTGTCGGATACTCCGTCTATGGAATTAAGCGTTATACCGTCAAAATTAAGTTGCTCCGCAACAAACTTTCTGTCTGTATTATATGTGGTTCCTGCAAGTGCGCAAGAACCGAGCGGAGATTTGTTCATACGCTTTATCGAGTCCGAAAGTCTGGAAATATCCCTTTCAAACATCATACCGTATGCAAGTATCTGATGAGCAAAAACAATCGGTTGCGCACGTTGCAAATGTGTATATCCCGGCATTATGGCGTCTTTGTTTTCGTTTGCAATTTTTACTATTGCTCCTATAAGCTTCTTTAAAAGCGCAATTATATCGAAAACTTCATCGCGCAAATACATACGAATATCAAGCGCAACCTGATCGTTTCTGCTGCGCGCCGTATGTAACTTTTTTCCGACATCGCCGATTCGCGCGGTCAATTCGCTTTCAATAAACATATGTATATCTTCTGCCGACATATCGAATTCAATTTTGCCGTTATCGAGTTCTTCTCTTATTTGAGTGAGAGTCGCAATAATTATTTTACTTTCTTCTTCGCTGATAATTCCTTGTTTTCCAAGCATACAGGCATGAGCGATTGAACCCGTTATATCCTGTTTATACATCTTACAGTCAAAGTGAATTGAAGAATTGAAATCGTCGGCTACTTGCGAAAGATTCTTGGCAAATCGCCCCGCCCACATTTTTTCGTTTGACATATTTATTTCCTTTCGGTGATTAATAAAAATAAAACCGAGCTTTTGGTTTTCGGCAAAGCCCGGTTTGAATGTGAAATCTTATTTTTTATTCTTGGCGTTTACCTGAGCCTGAACTTTAATCGGAAGTCCGAAAAGATTGATAAATCCTGCGGAATCAGCCTGATTATAACAATTATCTTCTCCGAAAGTAGCAATTTCTTCCGAATACAACGAATAATCGCTCCACACGCCGGCCTTTATAATATTACCTTTATATAATTTTAACTTAACTTTGCCCGTAACATTTTCCTGCGTTTTATCCACAAAAGCCGAAAGAGCTTCACGCAAAGGAGTATACCATTGACCGTTATATACAAGCTCCGCAAACGTAATGGAAAGCTTTTCTTTTTCGTGCGCAGTCATTTTATCCAAACAAATTGTTTCAAGATAATTGTGAGCGAAATAAAGAATTGCACCGCCGGGAGTTTCATAAACGCCGCGGCATTTCATACCGACAAGACGGTTCTCCACAATATCAAGAAGACCTATGCCGTTTTCACCGCCAACTTTATTAAGCTCTAAAATAATATCTTTTGCGCTCATTTTCTTCCCGTTATAAGCAACCGGACAACCTTTTTCGAAATCAAGGGTTATATATGTGGGAACATCGGGTGCTGTTATAGGAGAAACGCCCATTTCAAGAAAACCATCCTTATCGTACATAGGCTCGTTTCCCGCATCTTCCAGATCAAGACCTTCGTGTGAAAGATGCCAAAGATTTTTGTCTTTTGAATAATTTGTTTCTCTGTTAATCTTAAGCGGAACATTGTGAGCTTCGGCATAATCTATTTCTTCATCACGGGATTTTATGTTCCATTCGCGCCACGGTGCAATTATGGGCATATCCGGAGCAAACGCCTTAATCGCAAGTTCAAAACGAACCTGGTCGTTGCCTTTGCCGGTGCAACCATGACAAATCGCGTCCGCACCTTCGGCAACAGCAATTTCAACAATTCGTTTTGCGATAATGGGACGTGCAAACGATGTTCCAAGCATATATTCTTCATATTTTGCCCCCGCTTTTACGGTCGGAACGATATATTCGTTTACAAATTCGTCCGTTAAATCTTCAACATAAAGCTTTGAAGCTCCTGTTTTCAGTGCTTTTTCTTCAAGACCTTCAAGCTCGTCGGCTTGACCGACGTTACCGGATACGGCAATAACTTCGCAATTATTATAATTCTCCTTTAACCACGGAATTATAATGGAAGTATCCAAGCCGCCGGAATATGCAAGAACCACTTTTTTAATTTTAGACTTATCCATTTTAGTTACCTCACTTAACAGCAATGCAATTACGCATTGATTTATGCATATATTATATCGCATAAATATTCATTTGTCAAGTCCATTTGCAAACTTTTTCAACATTCGTGCATTTACACATATTATTAAAACATTATTGGAAATAATTGGTAGTTTTTACATCGTTTTTCAACTATATTTACTTAAATTCAAGAAACAATAAAGATGAAAGAGGTGATGTTTATTAAACTAAAAAGTAACTTTTATGCATTAATATGCATAATAATATGTATATTATCCATTGATGTCGCCGCAACAAATACAACGGTAAAAAATTGGTATTTAAAATACAATCAAAACGGAATGCAACCTCAAACGCCCGATAACGGCGAATATTCACAAAAATATAATATAATTTCTTTAGATAAAAGCGGCGAAAAAACCATATATCTGACATTTGACGCAGGATATGAAAACGGAAATATTGAAAAAGTTTTGGACGTTCTTAAAAAACACAACGTAAAAGGTGCGTTTTTTATATTACCAAATCTTGTGAAATCAAATCCGGAACTCGTTCAGCGAATAAGCGACGATGGCAATTTGCTGTGTAATCATACCAAATCGCACAAAAATATGGGAAAAATAACGGATATCAATGTATTTAAAAAAGAGCTTACGGATAATGAAGAAATTCTTAAGGAAACTTTGGGGCTCGAAATGAAAAAGTATTATCGTCCGCCCGAAGGAGCATATTCCGAACTAAATCTCCGACAAGCAACAGAACTTGGATATACAACCGTATTTTGGTCTTTGGCTTATGCGGATTGGGATAACGAAAAGCAACCGAATTGCGAAAAAGCGTTAAATTTATTACTTTCAAGAGTTCATCCGGGGTGCGTTTTGTTACTTCACCCAACCTCTTCCACCAACGCTCAAATTATTGATAAATTCATTTCAACCCTGAAAGAAGAAGGCTACGTTTTTAAAACTCTTGACGAATTTCCGCAATTAAAAGCTTAAAGAGGACAATTATAATGAAGTTAAAATATACACCGTTATTTTATGCTTTTATGTTTATTTTCGGCTTAAGCTTAAGCATTAATTCCTTTTCGGCAACAAAATGCGGAAAAATAAGCGATTATATTTATAATGACGAATGCGATATAATAGTTGCCAACAGAAGTGCCTCAAAGCAAATCGCCCTTACTTTCGACGACGGTCCAAGCGAAAAATATACTCCGAAAATACTTGATATTTTAAGAGAATATAACGTCAAAGCAACGTTTTTTGTTGTAGGTAAGAACGCGGAAAGTTTTCCCGAAATTGTTCAATCAGCATATAATGACGGTCACGAAATCGGCAATCACACGTATTCGCACCCGCAAATGAAAGCAATTACAACCACTCAAGCTGATGAAGAAATAAGAAAAACACAAGAAATAATAGAAAAAATCATTGGAGAACCTCCAAAATTGTTCCGACCGCCCGGCGGATATTTAAATAATTCAATCGTAGATAAAATAACTTCAAACGGTTGTAAAACGGTTTTGTGGTCTTGGCGGCAAGATACACGAGATTGGGAAAGTCCTACGGTTGAAAAAGTCGTAAACACGGTTTTATCGAATCTTAAAGACGGTGATATTATCCTTTTTCACGATTACAATTCACACAAAAGCCCAACACCTGAAGCATTGAAAATAATAATACCGAAATTAAAGGAACGCGGCTACGAATTCGTAACCGTATCGGAACTTGTAAAATAAAACAAACAGCTTGTCGCAAAATGTGACAAGCTGTTTGTGCTGTAAACAGTGACTATACTTAATATAAATCAACGGGGAAAAGTATTTTTAATTGGTTGATTTTTGAATTATAAGCCGCCTGTTGTTTATCCGAAAGAACTTTTTGCGCAAGTCTGTCCTTAATTTCGTCATACGAAATTTCCTTGGCACCGTTCTTTTTATCAAGTCGGATTATATGATAGCCAAACTGAGTTTGCACCGGTTCGGATATTTCGCCGACCGACATATTAAATACCGCATTTTCAAATTCCGGAACCATTTGACCTTTTGAAAATTCGCCAAGCGAACCGCCGTTTTCTTTAGATGGGCATGAACTGTTTTCTTTTGCGGCATTTTCGAACGAAATTGAACCGCTTTTTATTTTTTCAAGTATTTCGGAAGCTTTTTCCTTTGTATCGACCAAAATATGACTTGCTTCAACGGATTCATCGCTTACAAGCTCTTTTTTGTGCTCTTCATAAAACTTTTTAACTTCATCTTGAGTAATCTTAACGTTTGAAATAGCTTTTTCTATTGCGAAATTCGCAAGCATTTCATCTTTAATTTTTGCAAGTTGAGCTTTAAACGACGGATCACCCTCATAAAAATTTTTCTTGGCTTCGCACAAAAAAAGGTTTTTATTGATAATTTGCTCAAGCACATTTTTTCTTCCTTGCGGATTATTATATGCTTCCCCTCTCTGCCCAAGCGCTTCAATTGTTTCGTCCACATCC
>CAZJCI010000180.1:0-4674 GCA_964544455.1 uncultured Oscillospiraceae bacterium | reverse complement strand
GCTATTCAAGAATTTTAACAGAAATAACTTCAAACGTATATGCCGCCGTTTCATTATTAACTTCAAGAATCATATGTGGCGCAATTATTTTATCGTTTACGCAAACAAAGCCGTCTTTATTTACAGTTACTTCCGATTCGATTCTAATGTAGATATCTTTTTCAAATTCATAAAAATTATTGATTTTTGCAACATTTCCGATTTTTTTATTCCCGAACCTATCCTTGCAATAAATTGCATCGCCGACTTTAAGCGTTTTTAATTTGCTTCTATCCGAATCGCTTGCAACAAAAACAATGTCCGCCTTTACTTGCATATATTCGGATTGAAAATTTTTAACGGATATTTTTTGCATAATTGTTCCTACAATCAAAGCTATAACGGCAAGCGATATAAGCAAATCGGCAACGTTAAAACGTATTTTATTATTAGTCATTGCTGCCTCCGTTTTTGTGTGGATTAGTATTTGTTTGTTGCGATAATTCGGAATTTATTTCCGATATTGAAATATATTTGCCTTTAAAATATAGATTAGGTACCGAAAATTCGTTTTCTTTATTAATTAATAATTGTTCACCGTTTATGAAGTATTGATTGTTATGTTTTTTTGCGTTGACAATAATTTTTAATCTTAGCTTACAAAATAAAGAATCGTCCGTGGTTGAGGTTTTGTATTTCTTTATTTCAATAACCGAATAGTCGGAAATTGTTCCTATGATTTCGCTTTTTTTGCATTCGGCAATAGGTTCGCCGACTTTTAGCGAATCCACAAGATAGTCGCTTTTTATTGCCGACGTTTCTATCAATATTTCAATTGTACTTGTATTTTTAGCGTCATAGATAGTATTACTGTTCTTAAAAAATGAACTTGCAACAATCATCAAAACAAATACTGCAATCAAAATAACAATTATATCCATAACGTTGAATTTAACATTTTTCTTTTTCATATTCAACCACCAAATTAATTTTCTTCAAATATAAGCAATTCGTATTCATCAGGAATATATTCAAGTTCGACGCTTCTGCCTATTGAAACGGATAAAAACAATATTGTAACCGCAAATAAAACAGTGTGAGATGTTGATAAATACGAATAAAACATACCGTTAAATAATATCGCGCTTAAAGCTGAAATTCCCGCACTCAAATACGGTCTTAAAACGCTATCGAAACATTTTCGTGAGTTAATAAGACTGATTGAATTGGATATAAACAACACATAAACGGCAATCAAAGCCAAAAATGCCAATAATCCGTATTGTATAATAATTTTTAAACAAAAGCCTATTTCCGAAGAATCACATTCTGCGCCTGAATTGAACAAATATTTAATAACGCTATTTATTGCATGGTTGCCGCTTCCGATTCCTGAATAAAGAAATTTTTTTGCAGTTTCTTCTCCGATATGACGCGCATTTGTAAAATTATAAAATGAGGGACTGTTAAATATGATGTTATTTAATAATTCGGATAGACGTTCACCGATTTGAAAAACAATTTGCGGAAAACCAAAACAGAATGCAATTATCAACAAAATTATTGCGATGCAAACAATAAACGCCATTGGAGCAAAAGCGCATAAATATATTATAAATTCCGATATTACGGCAATCCATATCGGAAGTTCAAATGAAACAGCGGCATATACTACATTCAATATTAGCGCGCATATTCCTAAAATTTTAGATTTTTTACAATATGCCAATGCAAACGGTACGGCAATAGTTGCCAATTCCATAGCATATTTTTGATTTGCAAACGGCACATTTTTAAAAAATGCTTCTGTTATATGGATTGCAAAAAAGCTTTCATTTAAGGCGTAACGGTTAAATAAAAACAATAATATTCCTATTGTCGAAGAAAGTGTTACGGAAAATAGTAACGAATAAACGATTCTTTTCACAAGTTTGGTTGATATTGCTGAATTTGAAACAACCCATCCAAAAAACAAAATCATTATTGTTTTTAAAGCCGACGGAATACTTGAAAACGGAAAAACTCCGTTTATACTCGAAAATAATACCGACAAAGCAAAAAAGAAGCTCGAAATTTCAATCAACCCGGTTTTAAAAAATCTTTTGTTACGTAAAGCTTTAATCACAAAAGATAAGCAACATACCGCAATCAACGCCGCCAATTGGTTTTCATATAAAAAGGGGAAAGACAAAAATGTAACAATAATTCCCGTTTCGGGCGTTGCGATAACGGCAAAAATAAAAACTGCCGCAACGGCAACAGCGATAATTGCCGTCGGTTTTATAAAATGAAAAAGTAATCCGCATAAAGAACCAAGCAGTATCGGTACAGTCATTGTTGCGCTTACATATTTTACCGATTCGAATTTTTTTCGTTCCAAGCAAAGAACTTCAAACAAAAAATATGAAAAAAACTTGCTTTCCAAAACAAATGACGCAAGAGACTTTTTAAAAATTGTTATTATGCTCCCCGAAAACAATAGCGTAACACCGAAAATTATATTTGGCAATTCACGGCGAAAAGGTATTGTTAGGTCATAAGTTAAATTTATTACGGATGCCGCCAAAGTAATAATACTGTAAAAAAGTAAAATAACGCCGTAATAACGCAACGATTTTTCAAATATTTTGCAAAAAGCTTTTGAAAATAATTTAGATATAAAACTGCTTTCAAACTGATGTGAAATAAACTTCTTTAAGCTTTTTATCCAACCTAATCGTCGTTTGATTTTTTGAAAGACGTGAACGGACGCCGATTCTTTAAACTTATTATTAATCGTTTCATATCCCAAAAGGAAATGAATTGTTGCACTTGAATCCGATGAAAAAGGAAAATTTCCGTGTTCTGATAATGTTTTGAGTTTTTTTAAATCCGCACTTTGCTCGGTGTTCAACGCGTCTTTGCTCATGGCGAATCTCCTTTCAACAATTCCGTAATATCGGTTTTATGAAGTTTGGACAAAAAATCAATATCTTTTTTCGACAATTCAGCATTTTTCAAAAGTTCGGGACGAACTCTTAAGGTTTTTTCCAACGCTCGCTTCCTTCGCCATTCAGAAATGTTTTGATGATGACCGCTGAACAAAATTTCCGGTACTTCCATTCCTTCAAAAATTCGGGGTCTTGTATATTGCGGATATTCCAATATCCCTGATGCAATACTTTCGTTTTCATAACATTCACTGTCCGGAAGAACGCCGGGAATCATTCTTGAAACACAGTCAACAAGAACCGCAGCCGGCATTTCTCCTCCCGTAAGCACATAATCGCCTATTGATATTTCTTCGTCAACTATGGAGTCTATTATTCTTTCGTCAAAACCTTCATAATGACCGCAAAGAATTATCAGTCTTGGAAGTTTGGAAAGTTCTTTGGCTTTTTCTTGCGTAAGCACCTTGCCTTGCGGCGACATATATACGGTATGTACGCCGGACGCCCCATCGAGAATGCTTCTATAGCAATCTATAACCGGTTGCGGCGTCATAACCATCCCACGTCCTCCGCCAAACGGATAATCGTCGGTTTTTCTATGCTTATTTTCGGAAAAATCTCTGATATTGTGAAAATGTATATCTATTATGTTGTTTTTTACAGCGTTTCCGATTATACTTTCAAGCAATACAGCTTTAAGCATATCGGGGAAAACCGAAAGTATATCGAATCTCATTTTTTTTCATTCTCCAGTTCATCGTCAAATAATCCGGGAATAGGCGTAACAAAAACACCTTTTTCAACGTCTATGCTGTTAATAAATTCATCTACGGCAGGAAGCATATATTCTTTTCCGTTTGAAGAAACAATATATGTATCATATTTGCCGTAATTAACTATTTCCGTTACTTTTCCGTATATGTGACCGCTTTTAAAATCTATTACATCCAAACCGATAATATCCGCAAACAATACTTCGTTTTCATCAAGCAAAATATCGTTTCTGTCAACATAAAGGTATTTTCCTCGTAGCTTATCGGCTTCTTCGGGAGTATTCGTTTCGCTGAGTTTAAGATAAACAAATCCTTTATAAGTTTTACAGGATTCGATTCTTTTTTCTACGGTTCCGTCGGCGGAAAGAAATACCTTTTTATAGTCAAAAAAATCTTCTTCACTGTTTGAATACGGTTCCACTTTTACTTCGCCTTTAATCCCGCGTTTATTAATGATTCGTCCTATTTCAAGGTATTGTTCCATTTCTGCATAACTCCCATAAAACTATATTATATTAGTATTCTACCACATTTTTCATTCTACGGCAACAGTTATTTGTAAATTTATAAAAGTAAAAAGACTTTTATTCGCACCGAAAGGGGAGGGGATGAAAGTACTTGGCTGAATTAAAGCTTTGTGTTATGATGAAAATGCAATAATACTGATTGTAATATATGGAAACAATATGAAAATAGCGAGATATAGTCTATTGGCGTGAATTCAAGAAAGTAAATAATAAAGTCGTATAAATAAAGATGAAATACATATTGTATGTTTTTTGCATATCTGTATAAGAATGTTGAAATTTGCGAGAGAAAAAGATGGGATATGCAGATGCAAGAGTGAAAATATATTAATCTGTCAATCTTTCATTTGTCTCCAATGAAAAAGATACTTGCTACCGTGATATTCCGTCGGTTGACAACATCTTTTCACTATAGAAAGAAAGCTAATTTTAGAGTCAAAAAGATAGTGAAAACAATCCAAAAGG
>CAZJCI010000179.1:0-4694 GCA_964544455.1 uncultured Oscillospiraceae bacterium | reverse complement strand
CGTTCGATGACATTTTGAAACTCTTATTCTTCCAAAAAATTTTTAACGTTTAAAAATTCTTTTTCGGCTGTTTTTATTCCTTCGTCGTATGCGGCGCGGAGTTTTTGCGGGTTATGTTCGGCGTGCTTGAGTTCAAGCGGCTTTGGAGGGCGCAGGACATATGCCGCTCCCGCTTTTTCTCGTTCTTGTATATATTGCATTTGCTTGTTGTACATTTCGTGTCTTTTTAGAATTGCGTTTATCATTGCGGGGTATTTTCGGTACAGAATTTTTGCGGGCAACGAAAGCGGGTTGGGTTCTTTTATGTAGCCTTTGGGACGAGTCAGAATTACCACGTTTTTTGCGTAGCCTTCTTTTTCGAAAAACTCAAGCGGTACGGAATCGGAAATGCCTCCGTCAAGCAGTTTTTGACCGCCGACGTCCACTATTTTGGAAACGAACGGCATGGATGCGGACGCTCGCATAAATTCTATCATATCGTCGCTTGATTTTTGGTAGTTTCGATAAACGGGCTTGCCGCTTTGAACGTCGGTTGCGACAACGTAAAAATCCATGGGATTACTGTTGAACGTTTGATAATCGAACGGGTCAAGTTTTTGGGGGATTTCGTAATAGCAAAAGCGTTTTCCGTAAATATCTCCGGTAAAAATAAGCGAACGCCAAGAGCAATAGCGTTTATCGTGGCAATATTTCAGATTATAGCGCAGAGCTCGCCCGATTTGACGGGATTTGTAGTTACAGCCGAACACCGCGCCCGCAGAAACGCCGACCATTCCGTTGAATTCAATTTTGTTTTGGGCAAAATAATCCAATATTCCCGCCGTGAACATTCCTCGCATTGCGCCGCCTTCCAAAACAAGTCCTTTTTTCATAAAACGCTCACGCTCCTTTTTGTGGGTAAATTATTCGGTGGGGTGTCTTTTTTGGGGAAGTTAATCTTCTTTGGAGAGAGTATCTCTTGAGAGGGTACCTTTTGAGAAAGTTATCTTTTGGGAGTAATTCTTGAGTGGGTATCTTTAGAGCAAGCTATCTTTTGGGGGAAAGCTTATATTCCCGCAAGCTTTTCGAGGGCGGAATCGGAAAGGCGATATACCGTCCATTCGTCCATGGGAACGGCTCCGACGGATTTATAGAAAGCTATGCTTGATTCGTTCCAATCAAGACAGCTCCATTCAAAACGTCCGTAGCCTCGTTCCACGGCGATTCTTGCAAGGACGGAAAGCATTGCTTTTCCGTAGCCTTTGCCTCGATGTTCGGGTTTTATATATAAATCTTCGAGGTACATACCCGAACGTCCCAAAAATGTGGAAAAATTATGAAAAAACAGTGCGAAACCTATTTTTTCGCCGTCTTCCACGGCAAAAATAACTTCCGCCTGTTTTTTGGCGAATATCCATTCGAAAAGCATTTCTTCCGTTGCAACGACCTGCGAGGAAAGATTTTCGTATGCGGCAAGTTCTTTTATAAATTCAAGTATTTTTGGGGTTTCGTGTTCTTTTGCAAATTCTGTTGTGAAAGCCATGGCTGTTCCTTTCGGTTTTATGTATAAAAATAATAATATTTCGAATTATATTAATTATAGCACACAATTGTGAACACTTCCTCTTTTTTAGAAAACAAACGTTTTAAAGTTATTTACCCCATATACTTGAAAAAGCGGTATTAAAGTTATAGAATAAAATAAAAATAAAACAGAAAGGAAATACTGTTATGAATAAAGAAGCGGCGATGAAAGCCGACGAATATCTTGCGGCGCACACCGACGAGATGTTGGACATAATTACGACTCTTGCAAAATATCCTTCGATTGCGGGAGAAGCAAAGGACGGCGCGCCTTTCGGCAAGGCGTGTTTGGACTGTTTGGAAAAGGCGGCGAAAATTGCGAAAGAATACGGTTTTTGCGCCAAGGTTGCAAAAAGCAAAAAATATGCGGTTGCAACTCGTCCGGGAAACGGAAATACCATTGGGATTTTTGCTCACACGGACGTTGTGCCCGTTTCCGAGGAAGATTGGATTTTTACAAAGCCGTTTGAACCGAAGCGTATGGGCGATGTGCTTGTGGGGCGAGGCGTTGAGGACAACAAGGCGGGCGTTGCGCTTGCAATTCACGCAATAAAGCTTTTGGAATTTGCGGGGCTTGCGCCGAAAAGCACTGTTTGCATTTTTTTGGGTTCAAACGAAGAAAGCGGTATGCTTGACATTGAAGAATTTGTTGCGGAAAACAAGATGCCGAATGTGAGCATTGTGCCGGACGGCGGATTTCCGGTTTCGTTCGGCGAAAAGGGAATTTGCCGAGTTCACGTAACGCCCGACGGAAAATTTGAAGACATTGTTGAATTTTTCGGCGGGGACGCTTATAACATTATGTTGGACAAGCTTTTTGTTAAAATAAAATATAATAAAGAGCTTTTTGCTCAAATTTCGGAAAAGGCGTTGGAAAGCAAATTTCTTGAAGCGGAAAAAAGCGGCGATTTTATTGTTTTGCGCTCTTTCGGTATTCCAAAACATGCGGCAAGTCCCGAGGGCGGCGTTAATGCGGCTTGCGTTGCGGCGGCGGCTCTTTGCGAGTGCGACGCTCTTTGCGAAAACGACAGAAAACTTTTGAAGACTATTGGCGACCTTACGGGCGATTTTTACGGTGAAAAGCTTGGAATTGCCTGTAACGACGAATGCTTTGGTAAACTTACAAGCGTGAACGGGATATGTTCGCTTTGCGACGGCGTTCCGAATATTGCGCTGGACATACGCTACGGAACAAAAATAAGCGCAAGCGAATTGGAAAACAAGCTTTTGGCGGCTTATCCGAATGCGTATATACATGAAAACAAAGCGGGATTTGCTATTTCAAAGGACGACGCAATTGCAAAATCGTTGGAAAAGGTTTATGCGGAATTTTCGGGCGAAGCCGACGCGCACGGATTTTATATGGGCGGCGGAACTTATGCGAGGTATCTTAAAAACGCTTTCAGCGTGGGAACGCAGGCGGGTTATATTTCCAACGATGTGCCGGAACTTCCCGCAGGGCACGGCGGTGCGCATCAAAGCGATGAAATTTTGAGAATAAAGCAATTTGTTGAAGCGGTTAAAGTTGTTGCTTTTATGATTCACGAATGTGACAAGGCTCTTTGCAAGCAAATTGACGGATAAAACGTACAAAAACGGATATAACGGATAAAAACAAATAAAAAACGATATAACAATTATAACCCCGACGGTTTTTCCGTTGGGGTTATTTTTTATGAGGTTGATTTTTGGAATTTTTGGGGTATATTTTAAGACTCCCCGCAGAAAGCCGAGAAGCCTTTGTTATTTGGATTTTTGAAATTCGGTTTTGGGGTTATCGGAGTGGGGTTTTGCGGTAATTGAGAATTGAGATTTTGCGCTTTAACGTTTTTGGAATGAACCGTGATTTCGGTAAATGGGTTTGGGGGAAGCTTATATTTTTAAACAAATTTTGCTTTGGGGCAAATTCAGCTTGCTTTTTTGCGCAATTTCGGCAAATCGTGGCGAATTATTCCGACTATAACCGAGCAAAGCGCGATTATTTCCGCTATTGTTCCGCCTATGGAATGAGAGCAAGCGTCGTATATCAGCCAAAGTGGGCTTGACACAAGCTGAGAGCAACGAACCTTGAAGCCGTCGTTCAGGCGGAAGCCTATTGTGGTTGCGAAAAATCCTATTGTGGGAAGCGTTTCGAAAATTAAATTCTTTGCCGTCGGCTCTTTTTCGAAAACCGTGAACGTCAATATATACATTACCACGGAAGCGGCAATGAACACATATGCCCACACAACGCTTTGAGCCCATTTATATTTTTCCCTGTTAAGATAGATTACGGAACGGACTGCCGCCAGCGCATTAAGCAACATTCCCGATACCGCGTTCAAAAGTATGAAATGGACAAGCCACATCGAAGTTGAGATTGCCTGCATTGTTACTATTCCTTTTTGCGATTTACACTGAAAAGAAAAAACCGAAACGAACATTGCGACAACGCCTATGCACTGAGCTATTATATTAATCATAAAAAACCTCCGTGGGAAAATGACCATTTTATTATACCACCGTCCGTTTGAATTGTCAATATATCCCGCAAAAAATTTTTAAGATGTCAATATTTTTATATTATATTACGATATTTTTGATTGACATATGCGCCGATGTGTGATAAAATGATAAAAAAACTTGCTTGGAGGATATTTGATTATGAAACAGGTTTTGCTTTTGGGCGATTCCATACGGCAATTTTATCAAAAAAAAGTTGCGGAAAATTTGGGAGAAAACTATAACGTTTTCGGTCCGGCGGAAAACTGCCGTTTTGCGGCTTATACATACAACACGTTGCGGCACTGGTTGCCGGAATTTCCGAAGCCGGACGTTATTCACTGGAACAACGGACTTTGGGACACGGTTCACGTTTACGGCGAGGAAGTTTGTATGACGTCGATTCCGACGTACTTGGAATATTTGGAAAGAACCGCAAAGTTGCTTAAATCCACCGGTGCAAAAGTTATTTTTGCAACCACAACGCCTTGCCACCCCAAAAGGGAAAATCCCGTCGACGGTTCTTTTGCGGACCAAAGAATTGCGGAAATTGAAAAATACAATGCGGCGGCTTGCGAGCTTATGAATAAACTCGGCATAGAGATTAACGATTTGTTCCCCATTTTGAGAGCCGCCCCGGATTCGCTTAT
>CAZJCI010000178.1:0-4731 GCA_964544455.1 uncultured Oscillospiraceae bacterium | reverse complement strand
TCAAAAATGAATTTATTGACAAAAGTTGATATTGATGAAAGAACAGAGAAAATTACGGAAATTTTACCGGGAGCCAATTGCGGCGGTTGCGGTTATGCCGGTTGTTCGGCACTTGCGGAAGCTATTGTCAACGGTAAAGCAAAAATTGATGCCTGTAATGCTTGTACCGCTGAAACTACGCAAAAAATTTCCGAAATAATGGGAATCGAAAATACAGGTGAAGAAAAAAAGAGATACAGAGCTCAGGTAATGTGTTCGGGGACACACGAAGTTGCAAAGAAAAAATATATATATGCCGGTTTGAATGATTGTAATGCCGCAAATAAGCTTGCGGGCGGAGATAAGCTTTGCCCGAACGGATGTATAGGTCTTGGTTCGTGCGTTAAAGTATGTAGGTTTGATGCAATAACAATTTGTGGTGGGGTTGCTTCTGTGAATCCCGAAAAATGCCGTGCTTGCGGAATGTGTGTTGAAGCTTGTCCGAAAGGAATTATAAAGCTTGTACCGTTTGACGCCAAATTATGGGTTGCCTGTAAATCGAAAGACAAGGGCACAATTACAAAAAATTATTGTGACGTGGGGTGTATAGGTTGCAGAATATGCGAAAAAAATTGCGCTTCAGGTGCTATAAAAGTTACGGACAATGTTGCTGAAATAAACTACGATTTATGTACAGGTTGCGGAGTTTGCGTTGAAAAATGTCCTCGAAAGATAATACGGTTGGATAATTTACGTAATAATTCGAAAGATAAAATAGAAAAAATATTGAATAGTAGAAACGCAACGTGATTTTGATATGTACCTTAAAAGGCAGAAGCTTTTTAAGGTGCATATTTCAATGTAAAAAAGTACTTGTAAAAATTAAAACTTTGTGTTATAATCGATTATAACATTTCATCCGGCTTTTTACTTTCGTAATTTATGTATATCAAGCTAAATATAATTATATTGCATAATATAATTTTTAATTAAACAGAAAAAACGTCTGGCGAACAAATGTACCGTCAATTTCTAAAATCGGCAACCTTATATTTACAACCACCGCATTAATGTAATTACATATGACAATACTATGTTGTAACCTATGTTATCGTTTGTAACTTTTTTTATTATCTATTGACAAAAGCTGATGTTTGATGTTAGAATATTCAAAGAATCATATTTTTACAGCTATCGATTTATATTACACTAACGGAGTTTATTTATGATAAGAAAAGCCGATAAATCGGATATGTCGGAAATATTGAGAATATATTCGGCGGCTCGCGAGTTTATGAAATCTCACAATAACCCCAATCAATGGGGGAATAACTATCCGACTGAAAATGTAATAATTGCGAGTATTTCAAACGGAAATCTTTATGTTATAGAAAGTTGCATAATATCCGAAAAACTTTGCGGTTGTTTTTTCCTTGGCGGCGGTACTGATCCCACTTACACAAAAATATATAACGGTGCTTGGAAAAGCGATTTACCGTACGGAGCAATGCACATAATTGCCGGAGACGGTTCCGAAAAAGGAATTTTCAGAAGGTGCTTTGAGTTTTCAAAAGAACTGTATAATCATTTAAGAGTAGATACGCACGAGAAGAATAAACCGATGCAGTCAGCAATTAAAAAATGCGGTTTTGAATATTGCGGAACAATATATACGCAAGACGGCTCTCCTCGTCTTGCGTTCGAATGGGTTAAAAATTGATAAGCTTATAGCTTTAATATTTTAATTTAAAACGGTAATATTACAAATTATAATTTTCGGAGGACTTCATAATGGACTTTAAAAACGTACCGTTAAAATATCGTCCCATACCGTTTTGGTCATGGAACGAAAAACTTGATTGCAACGAAACAAAAGAGCAAGTTCGTACAATGTATAATGCCGGAATTGGCGGATTTTTTATGCACGCTCGCGGAGGGTTGCAAACAGAATATATGGGGGAAGAATGGTTCGATAATGTTGCTGTTGCCAAAGATGAAGGCAAAGAACTTGGAATGCGACCTTGGGCTTATGATGAAAACGGCTGGCCAAGCGGCTTTGGTAACGGAATTGTAAACGGCAAAGGAATAATCTATCAGCAAAAATATCTCAGAATGGAAAGTTCTCCAACTCATATCGAAACCGCTATATCTAAATGCGGTAATCATTACTTTTATTACGATGTAAATCCGTTTTATGTTGATACACTTGATAAAAATGTGATAAAAGAATTTATAGAAAGCGTATATGCTCCATATTATGAAAAGTTCGGCACGGAAATAGAGGGATTTTTTACCGATGAACCGCAAATTTCAAGAAACGGCTACCCGTGGAGTTTTGTTTTTGAAAAAGAATACAAAACAAGATACGGTGAAAATATCCTCGATTGCCTTGAAGAGCTTTTCTGCGAGGTAGGGGATTATGTAAACACAAGAATAAAATACTGGAAAATGGTAACAGACCTGTTTTCAAGCGCATTTATGAGGCAAATATACGATTGGTGCGACGAACGCGGCTTGAAGCTTACGGGACATTTGGTGTGTGAAGATAATCTTTTGTCGCAACTTGCTTCAAACGGTGCCGCTATGCCGCATTACGAATATTTTCATATTCCCGGAATGGATTGGCTCGGAAGAAATATACACGACGTTCTCACGCCGTTACAAGTGTCTTCAGTGGCACAACAGCTTGGAAAAGAAGCGGTATTATCCGAAACATTTGCTTTGTGCGGTCATAATGTAAGCTTTGCCGAACTTAAGGGAATCTATGAATGGCAGATGGTTAAAGGCATAAATTTACTTTGTCCGCATCTTGAAGGATACTCGATACGTGGAATGCGTAAAAGAGATTACCCTCCGGCAATGTACTGTCAACAACCTTGGTGGAACGAATACGGAAAAATTGTAGAAGCTTTATCGCGTGAAGGAATGTTACTTACAGAGGGCGAAGCAAAAGTAAATGTTCTTGTTATTCATCCCCAAACAAGTGCGTGGGCAAAATATGACTCCGACAAAAACAAAGGCATTACGGAACTTAACGAAAAGTTTTTAAAAATGCTTAAAGAACTTGACAGAAAGCATATTATTTATCATCTTGGTGATGAAACGATACTTGAACGTCACGGAATAGCTAAAAACGGAAAAATAATTGTCGGTTGTCAAAGCTATGATACCGTTATAACGGAAGCTTGCGAATATTTACTTCCGTCCACCGAAAGATTGATTGAAGAATATAAAAATTCCGGCGGAAAAATTCTGAATGTGGCGGATATTGCAACAAACGATATTTGCGATAATTCTGAAATAACATATACAAAACGTACTTTTAAAGATTTTACGTTGCATTATTTTGTAAATATTTCGCCGAATGCAAAAAATGCGTCATTTAAAGTTTGCGGAAAGGTACTCGATATTTTCAGCGGTGAAACCGCACCTTTCGATGGTACACGCACGTTTGAACCATGGGGAAGTCTTATGATTATAGAAGACGGTTCCGAAAATGCTGTTTTCCAAAAACGTGAAATAACGGAAATTGTTCCCAAAGGCAAGTTCAAAGTTGCGGAAAGTACTCTTAACGCAATAACTCTCGATAAATGCGATTATTTTTTCAACGGCGAGCTTGTTGAAGAAGACGGCTATGTTCTGAATATCACGGAACGTGCCAATGCCCTTGAGAAAAAAGTGTTAATACATCAGAAATACACGGTAAATGCGGAATATATACCCGAAACGCTTTATTTGGTATGTGAAACTCCAGAGAAATTTATTATTAAGATAAACGGAAAAGAAATAGTAAAAAAAGACTGTGGATACTATCTTGACAAAAGCTTCCGAAAACTTGAAATTGCCGAATACTTTTGCATAGGTAAAAACGAAATTACGTTTGATTGCGAATTTGAACAGTCGAAAACTGTGTATGATAATTTGCAAAAAGCAAAATCGTTTGAAAGCGAAAAGAATAAACTCGTTTACGATACTGAAATTGAGGCAATATATCTACTTGGTTCGTTTGGAATAAAAACAGATGGTAAATGGGAAAAACTTGAACATGGGGCGGTACGGTATAACGGAGATTTTGTAATTTCAAAAATGCCTGAATTTGTTTATGTTAAAGAACTTGAAAAACAAGGATTTCCGTTTTTCTGCGGTGAACTTGAGCTTTACGGAGAAATCGAAATAAACGGAAATAATCCTGTGCTTATATTGAATATGTCAGGTTGTAATGCGGTAAAAGCAGAATGCGGAAATATTACAAACACACTTCTAACCGGAAATTGTATTTCTCTTGAAAATTTATCGGGCAAACAAAAAGTTAAATTAACGCTTATAAATAATCTTAGAAATATTTTGGGTCCTCATCATCTTGAATGCGGTGAAAGCTATTCTGTAGGACCGTCAAGCTTTTTTAAAGAAGCATGCGTGTGGAATCCGCATCCCGAGTTTCAGCTATGGAATGAAGATTATTGCTTTGTAACGATGGGATTAATTTGATAATTATTTTATAAGTGAGTCAATTATTCAAAGTAAGAAAGGACTGCTTCCAAGTTCTTGCGAAGCAGTCCGATATTGCAAAACGGATATGCATTGCGGCAATTTTTTGTTAATATATGACATTATTACAAAAAATATTAACTTATAGTACTTGATTTTTTTCCTAAAAAAGAGTAAAATATAATAGATACTGTGAAGCGTTATTCGGGGGCGTAAAGGTTTCGACGGGGATGACGACTCACGGTAAGCGAGCAGAGTACGCGG
>CAZJCI010000177.1:0-4742 GCA_964544455.1 uncultured Oscillospiraceae bacterium | reverse complement strand
GTCCGAACACTTTTCATGCGGTGATTGCGGAAAACGACGTTAGATATAAACGGTATAATATGTATTTTAACGATGAATATATTGCGAATTTCCCGGCGGACTGTCTTAATGTGCGCACGCTTTTTTCCTCCAATTTCAGCGTTACGGAGCTTAGCGACACGGATGTGGACGAGCTTATGATTTATGTTAATTTGATTTTCAGCGCAAGGGACAATCCCAACAGGCAACGGCTTTTGCTGGCGGTTTTTATTAACAAGTTGGGTGATTATGTGGGGACTTCGAGAACGCTTGACGGAAACGAAAAGGTTTCTTATATTGAAAACGTGATTAGATATATTTCCGACAATTACAGCGAAACGCTTACGACGAGTTCGCTTGCGGACAAATTTTATGTCAGCCCGGCAAAGCTTAACGCGGATTTTAAGGGAATGACTTCCGTTACTTTGCACAAATATATTGTGACGGTCAGGCTTATCAACGCCAAACGTATGCTGATTTCGGGAAAATCGGTTTTGGAAACCAGCGTGAGTTGCGGATTTTTTAACGAAAGTCATTTTATTAGGACTTTTAAAGCGAAAACCGGATTGACGCCTTCGAAATATGCGAAAATGTACAGCAAAGTTTGACTCGCAAGGCGATTTAGGAGCCAAAGCTTGCCAAAAGTTCGGCTATTTCTTTTTCGGTGGCGGTGATTCCGCTTTCGAGGAGGGAGACGTCGTAGCTTGTGAGAAGTTCGGTGTTTAATTCGATGCTGCGCAGGAGAGTTCCGTCGCTTTTGAAAACGCCGATTTTACCGTTTGAAAGGCGCAAAGTGCGGAGTTCTTCGGCTTGCGGCTGTGCGGATTTGATTTTTTGATTGGTTGAGGCGGCGTTGCCGTATTCGTATGTGACGTTTTGTTGAATGAAATTCGGCAAAAGCGCGAAAAATGCTATGATTGCGGCGCAGACGGATATTTTTTTGCCGAATTTTGCGAGGGCGGGGAAAAGTTTGTTTTTTAGGTTGGCGTTTTTCATTTTTATCTCCGTTCTGACGTTGAACGTCGGCGCAAACGGTACGGTGACGAAAGCGAGGGAAGCGGCAACTTTGCGGCGTTTTGTATTATGTAGTGTTTGCGAGGATATGCGTTTTTATACTTAAATTTTCATTAATTTTCATTAATTTGCTTTGATTTACTTTTTTGCCGTCGCTTGGACGGTACGAATTGAATTTTGCGAAAGGAAGGATTTTTTAATATGGGAAAAACCAAGAAAAAACGTTCAAGAATCAGCAGCGACGAAATTAAGGCTTTACGCATTGTGGGAAGAATATTCAGCGTTTTTTTCAGCGTTCTTTTGACGGTTTTGCTTATCGGGATAATTACCGGGTGTATTGTGGGTGCGGCGTTTGCCGTTTATTGCAAGGAATATTTGATTGACGACGATTATGATATTGTGGATTTGCAATATTCGCTGGATATGACTTCGAAAATTTATTATTCGGTTTATGAAGATATTGAAAGAACGCAACTTTCCGAATATGTTGAAATGGAAGACCAGCGTATTCACGGTGCGGAAAACCGTTATTGGGCGCAGATTCAGGATATGCCGAAAAACCTTACCAACGCTTTTATTGCGATTGAGGACAAGCGATTTTATGAGCATGGCGGCATTGACCTGAAAAGAACTTTGGGCGCAACTTTGCAATTTTTGAAGGGCGACAAGAGCTATGGCGGTTCAACGATTACGCAACAACTTATTAAGAATATTACGAACGAGCGGGACAGCACCATTCAGAGAAAAGTTACGGAAATTTCCAGGGCGATCAGTCTTACGGAAAAAAAGACCAAAAACGAAATTTTGGAGATGTATTTGAACACGATTCCTCTTTCGCACGGAAATTACGGCGTTGCGGCGGCGGCTAACTATTTTTTTGACAAATCCGTTTCGGAACTTTCGTTGATTGAATGCGCCGCTCTTGCTTCCATTCCGAAATCGCCGACCAAATACGACCCCGAAAGATACCCCGAAAACAACAAGGAAAGACGGGAAACGGTTCTTTATGAAATGCTTGAACAGGAGCTTATTTCAAAAGAAGAATACGACGAGGCGATTAACACCGAACTTGTTTTGAATATTAACAGGGAAGAAACGGTTGATATTGTTTATTCTTATTTTACGGACGAACTTAGGCGAGAGGTTCAAAAGGACCTTATGGACGAATACGGATATACGAAAGAATATGCGCAACAGATGATTCTTTCCGGCGGACTTCAGATTTATGCGACGGTTGACCCGTATATTCAAAACATTATGGAAGAAGTTTATGCCGACGAAAATACGTTTGCAAAGGTTGACAACGGCGTGCAACCCGAATCCGCTATGGTTGTTTTGGACCCGCACACGGGGCAGGTTTTGGGCATTGTGGGCGGAAGAGGTGAAAAAACCGAAAATATGACGCTTAACAGAGCCACAATGAGCCGCAGGCAGATTGGTTCTTCCATTAAGCCGATTTCGGTTTATGCGCCGGCAATGGACAAGGGGCTTATTGATTACGGTTCCGTGATTGACGATACGCCGGTCAGATATGAAAGAAGTTTGGGCAGATATTGGCCGAAAAACGCACCGAGCACTTATGACGGCAAAACCACGATGGCGAAAGCGTTGATGGTTTCCAAAAACACGGTTGCGGTTAAGCTTATTCAGCAAATGACGCCGCAGTATTCTTATGATTTTCTTACGAAAAAGCTTAATGTGGAAAGCTTGGTGGAAACTGATATTGCGGAAGCTCCGCTTGCGCTTGGCGGTCTTACCTACGGTATGACGACGCTTGAGGTTGCGGGTTGCTATACGATGCTTGCAAATCAGGACGGTATTTTTTCGGATCCGATTTTTTATACAAAAGTACTTGACAGCAAGGGTAACGTTATTCTTGACAACGATAAACGGCAGAAAAGGGAAGCGGTGATTGACGATACCACCGCGAAAGCGATGACCAAACTTTTGACGGGCGTTGTGAGCAGCGGCGGTACGGCAAAGAATATTACTTTGAAAAACAAGATAGACGTTGCGGCGAAAACCGGTACGACGAACGATAACTATGACGTTTATTTTGTGGGATATACTCCGTATTATCTTGGCGCAACGTGGTTTGGTTACGATATAAACAGGTCGCTTGCAAAATTCGGCAAGAGTCAAGCCATGGTTGGCTGGGACGTTGTTATGAACAGGATTCACGAAAGAGTTTTTGAACAGGAAACGGAACTGAAAAAATTTGATTACGACGGACTTGTTAAGGCGCAGTATTGCAAGGATTCCGGACTTAAACCCGGAAAATACTGTAATCTTGACGTGAGAGGGAGCAGAGTGGAAACGGGGTATTTTAAAAACGCTCCGACAAAGACCTGCGACGTTCACGTGCCGATGGAATATGATACTTCGACAGGTTCGATTGCGAGTGCGAACTGCCCGAAAGACAGCGTTGTTACAAAAGCTTTTGTTAAGGTTGGAGACGAGCGCATTTTTAACGGTTATGTGAGAATATCCGACGCAAAATATACGGTTATGGATTTGCCCGACAATTACAGGTATCCGAGAGAAAATACCACGGCGATTTATGCCAATATGCTTGCAGAAGGTCAATATTACGGATACGTTTCCAACGGAGATATACCGCCGAACAGTTATTGCACGGTTCACGGATACGGCAACGTTGACATTGACGTGAACGGCGGCTTGGAAATTGACGGCGAAAGCGGCGCGCAAGCGGTTACGCCGGGAAATAATTCGGGAGCCGAAGGCGGCGGTTCGGGAACGGGCGGAGGACATTCCGACAGCGATATATTTGAAATTTTGGATATTCCCAACGGAGGAGAATCGGGCGGCGGCAACAGCGACGGTAACGGTAGCGGCAATGGGGAAAATTCGGGCGGTTTGAGTAACGACGCTCCGTCGGGCGACGGCTTGAATTCTTCCGATTCTCACGGTTCTTCCGACGGTGATAACGGTAATATACGTAATGAATTCGTGCCGAACGTGACGGATAATTCGGAAACGCCGCCGCAAAACTCGAATGCGGAACGAGAGGAAAACGGCGGCGAAATATCCGAAGGGGAAATTGCGGAAAGCTTGAACATTTCGGGTTGAAGATTTTGCGGGCGAACAAATTAAAAATACCGTAATATGCGTAAAAGAACGTTTGTTACGTTTTTTGCGACAACATAAGCTGCATTTTGCGATGCGGCTTTTTTTGTTGAAAAACATCGAATATAAACGAATATAACGGCGAATTTTTTTGTAATCGGACTGAAAAAGTCGAGTAAAAAGGTATTTTTTTAAAATTGTTTAAAATTACAACGTGTAGAAAAATAAGTTGAAAAATTATGCAAAATCAACAAGTATAAATGACAAAAAATGTCAGTTATTAACAATAATAATTGTTGCGAATGGGTTTAAAAATAAATATATATATTTTTAATAAATTTAAAGTTTACGACGAAAATGTAATACTTTGAAAAAAACACGGTTTGTAAAAAATAGGCAAAAGCAATAATAAGTTGAAAGTTCGACTTGAGTTGCGGACGGCAATTTTAATTTTTGCGGTGATTTTTGTGCATTATTTTTATTTGATAAAAGAATATATGCGAGTGTGAAAATAGTTTGACGGTTAAAGTAAAAGTATTTGTTTTTTGCTTGCGTAAAAATACGTTAATTACCGCACTTGACAAAAAAAAGAATTGGGGGTATTCTATCAGTATGAAAATTTG
>CAZJCI010000176.1:0-4793 GCA_964544455.1 uncultured Oscillospiraceae bacterium | reverse complement strand
TCCTCTTTTGTCAACTCTTTTTTCCCTTTTTTTACACGTTCTACCTTTTGGACAATCAATTTCGGCGTTTTCCACAATCGCATTGTGCAATATTACAACTCGATATTCAGTTCTTCCCTGCTTATCCCCAACATATTGACAGCCTCCAAAAATGCGTTGGCGGACATTCCCTTTGGCAACCCCAAGCGCACCGCCGCTTTTTCTCTTTTTTCGTTGCTGCCGTCTTTTCCGGAAAGCCCTATTTCATACAAATCCGCTTTGGTTACTTCGCTTTTTTTGGGGATTAAATCGGAAGATTCGTATTTAACAAACATTTCCCGCAATATTTCGGCGTCCATTCCCTCCACGCCCAGCAAACCCGCTTTGGAATATGTTTTTTTTCTTTTTTCCTTGCCTTTTTCCGTGGGTATATATAAATGTATAACGTTTTTTTTCGGCAACATTCCCTTAAGTTTGTTCCGCAACACAAATCCCGCGGGATCGCTGTCCGTTAAAACTATAATTCCGTTTTTTTCGGCAATTTTACGAATCAACTCTATTTTTTCGTCATTATTGAACAAAGAAAATCCGTCCGTCGTTATAATATTGCCGTCTATGATGCTTTCAAGTTTTATTTTATCGTATTTTCCCTCTACAAGCACAGTTTTTTTAATTTTTATCTTTTCCATTATATTATATTTCACCGCTTTTCTCATTTTATTATATCCCATTTATCGGCATATGTCAACCGATATTTACCGCTTATCGCAAATTTTGGCGTAAACGACTTGTTACAACCGTCATAACGGCGTCTAAATATGAATTTTATGTTAATATCTTCGGCGTTTCATTTATTTTCGCCAAAAAATTTTTTTGCACGGTATTTTTTTCGACGGCTCGTTTCCACCGTTCCTTGCCCTTTACGACATTTATTTGCAACCGCTTTCCGTTTTGTTCGACAAACCTTATTTTATATTGCACAAATTATGTTTACCAACTTCGGCAGTTCCTCCGAAAAACGCGTAAATGACAGTATCTGTCAAAAAACTATTGCAAACAATCGCTTTTTATGCTAAAATATAGGTGCTGAAGCAAAATCGGAAAAAGTTTTAACGTCCGCACTTTTTCGGCAAAATTTCACCGGTGATTTTTGCCGTGCCGCAAACTTTTATACCGAATTTTAACCTTATACAACCTTAATAACGAGAGGAACCGAAAATGAACATAAGATTATATATTGCAGATCAAAATACCGAATTTCGCAGAATAATTACGGATTATTTTTTGGGTTCGGACATAACGGTAATAGGCGAAACCGCCGACGGAAAACAGGCGTACAACGAAATTGTAAATTTGCAACCCGAGGTTGTAATTTTGGACTTATGGTTGGATGGAATGGACGGCGCAAGGCTTATACGAGATGTGAAAAAGTCCGTAAAAGAAGCTCCGTGGTTCATAATTGTGACGGGAATAAACAACATAACCGTAATTGAAGAAGCAATTGAATGCGGAGCGTCGTATTGCGTAATGAAGCCGTGCGAACTGTCCGAACTTTCCGCAAAAATTCACCGAATAGCCCGCCGCAACGCCGCAAGCGCGGCAAAACTCGACGGCGACGGTTCTTCGGACATCGAAACAAGAATCACTCGCCTTATTCACAAAGTCGGAATACCGGCTCACATTAAGGGATATCAGTATTTGCGCACAGCAATTGCCAAAACATACGGTAATCCCAACTTGATTAATTCCGTTACAAAGGAGCTTTATCCGTCCATTGCAAAGCAATACGACACAACAAGTTCAAGGGTGGAGCGAGCGATACGTCACGCCATTGAGGTTGCCTGGGACAGAGGCGATTGCGACGTTCTTGCCGATATGTTCGGCTACACAGTGCAAAAAGCAAAGGGCAAGCCCACAAATTCGGAATTTATAGCTCTTATTTCCGACAATTTACGACTTGAAAGCAAAGAAACTGTGAATAATTCCGCGTTTTCGTTAAGCGGAATAAAAAGCTGAATCGGCAAAAAATTTCGTTTTGACTTACAAAAAATACGGCGGCGGCGTTTGTTTCCGTCGCCGTTTTATTGTTGTTTTCAGCTTAATAATTTTATTTTTTTCTCGTCGGTGTGAAGTCGATTTTTTGTTTTTCGGCTTGAAATGTGCGAAAAATAACCCCAAAATATCTTCCGATACCCCATTTGAAAAGGCTTTTTTCTCTTTTTTTCGGTTTTTTTCTTACTTTTTTTGACCTGTTTTTGCTGCTTCCGTGAGAAAAGATTTACGTTTGAGGCATAAAATTGCCTTATAAAAATTCTCTTTAAGCGAAAAAAACGAGCTGTTGAATCATTAATTTTTTTGTCTGACTTTTGGCTACGGTTCACAACGGTTATTGCGTTTATCATTTGGGTGAAACAAGTTTACCTTAAAGTAATGTTGACACGCTGTTTTTTTAGTCGGAAAAAGCCGTCTTTATGTTTTTGGCTTAAAAACTGCGAAAAATATCCCGCATATATCCTTACATAACCTGCTCCAAAAGGCTTATTTCTCTTTTTTTCTTGTTGTTTTCGACCTGTTTTTGCCGCTTCCGCGGGAAAAGATTTACGTTCGTGGCATAAAATCGCTTTGCGAAATTTACGTTTAACCTAAAAAAACGGGCTGATGAATCGCCCGTTTTTTATATCATTTTTTATTAAACATCTTACGCATTTTTTCCGCAAAACTTTCTTTTTGAAGATTGTTTTTTTCTCCGCAACTGTTTGCAAAATCACGCAGCAAATCTTTTTGTTTTGCCGAAAGGTTCTTCGGCACGTCCACAACAACTTTGAACGTGAGATTTCCTTTTCTTTTGGAGTTTATATACGGCATTCCTTTTTCTCGCAGTGTGAACTTTGTTCCGGTTTGCGTTCCCTCGGGAATTTCGTAGTCCGTATCGCCCTCCAACGTGGGAACTTTGATGACCGCACCCAGCGCCGCTTCGGCAAAGGTTATTGGCACGTCGCAGAATATATCGGCTCCGTCTCGGGTGAAAACGCTGTGTTCTTTAACGCGGACGGTTACGTATACGTCGCCGCTGGGACCGCCGTTTTTGCCGCAATCGCCCTGACCTCGGAGCGTTATTACCTGTCCGTCGTCAATGCCGGCGGGAATTTCTATTTCAAAGGTTTTGCGTTTAACCGAACTTCCCGTGCCGCGACATTCGGAACACGGTTTTTCTATTATCTTTCCGCTTCCTCGGCAATCGTCGCAGGGACGTGTGGACTGCATCATTCCGAAAGGCGTTCTTTGCTGAACCCGCACCGTTCCCGAACCTCCGCACTTTGAACAGGTTTTTGGCGAAGTTCCCTCCGCCGCGCCGGTTCCGGAGCATTTTTGGCATTTTTCCACTCTGTTATATATTACGTCTTTTTTGGCTCCGAACGCCGCTTCTTCGAATGTCAGCGTAACTCTTGCTTCTCTGTCCGCACCCTGGGTGGGGCCGTTTTTTCTTCTTGCGCCGCTTCCGCCGCCGAAAAAGCTTGAGAATATATCTCCCACATCGAAATCCATATTAAAACCGCCGAATCCCTGACCGCCGCCGCCCATTCCGGGATCGAACGCCGCATGGCCGTATTGGTCGTACTTGGCTTTTTTATCCGAATCCGAAAGAACGCTGTATGCTTCGTTTACCTCTTTAAAGCACTTTTCGGCTTCTGCGTCGCCGGGGTTTAAATCGGGGTGATATTTTTTTGCAAGTTTTCTGTACGCTTTTTTTATTTCATCGTCGCTTGCGCCTTTTGAAAGGCCCAACACTTCGTAGTAATCTCTTTTTTCTGCCATAGTAACTCTCCAAGCTTTATTTATTTTATTAAAAATTGAAAGCCGAAAATTTCCGTATATTTCGGCAATTTGCAATTTTCAATTTTTAAACGTTTGTTGTGTTTTCGTGCTTGAACGATATTGATTTTTGCAAAATTTTACCTTTGCGGCAAGCCGCAACGGAGCCTTGCGGACTCCGTTGCCGTTTTGCCGAATTTTGTTGTTTTTTTGACAGTGTTTATCAGTTATCGCTCTTATCCTTAAAATCGGCGTTGATTGTACCGTCGTCGTTGGTGCCGCCCTGAGCTCCGTTATCGCCGTTTTGCTGAGTTTGAGCGTAGAGCTTTTCGGCGATGGGATAGAACGCTTTTTGGAGAGCTTCGGTATCCGCCTTTATTGCGTCGGTGTTACCTGCGGCGATTGTTGCCTTGAGTTTTTCGATTGCTTCGTTGACTGGCTTCTTTTCGTCTTCGGTTACTTTATCGCCGAGTTCGCCGAGTGCCTTTTCGGTTTGGAAAATTGCGGATTCGGCTTGATTCTTTGCGTCTACCGCTTCTTTTTGCTTTTTATCTTCTTCGGCAAATTTTTCCGCGTCTTTAACGGCTTTATCTATATCTTCCTGCGACATATTTGTGGAAGAAGTAATTGTGATGTGCTGTTCCTTGCCGGTGCCTTTATCCTGCGCGCTTACGTTTACTATGCCGTTTGCGTCGATATCGAAAGTAACTTCGATTTGCGGAACTCCGCGTGGTGCGGAGGGGATTCCGTCGAGAATGAATCTGCCGAGGGTGGTATTGCCGGACGCCATTTCTCTTTCGCCTTGGAGCACGTGAATTTCCACGCTTGTTTGACCGTCCGCCGCTGTGGAATATACTTGGCTCTTTCTTACGGGAATGGTGGTGTTTCTTTCGATAATCTTATTGAACACGCCGCCGAGCGTTTCGATGCCGAGCGAAAGGGGCGTTACGTCCAAGAGGAGAATATCTTTAACGTCGTTGGAAAGAACGCCACCCTGAATT
>CAZJCI010000175.1:0-4804 GCA_964544455.1 uncultured Oscillospiraceae bacterium | reverse complement strand
TTCTCCTATGCAATGCAAATTCTTATGAGTCTTATGATGCTTTCCATGGTTTTCGCAATGATAACAATTTCCATTTCTTCCGCAAAAAGAATCGCAGAACTTCTTGAAGAAAAAACCGATATTGCCAATCCCAAAAATCCCATAAAAACCGTGAAAGACGGTTCGGTTGAATTTAAAAACGTCGATTTTGTTTATGCTTCAAAAGCGGATAAAAATGTGTTAAGCAACATAAATCTCAGCATCAACTCGGGAGAAACCGTGGGTATTATCGGAAGTACCGGTTCTTCAAAATCAAGTCTTGTTCAACTTATTCCGCGCCTTTACGACGTTGCCGCAGGTTCTGTCAGTTTGGGCGGCGTTGATGTGAAAAAATACGATTTGGACGTTTTGCGAGGTGCGGTTGCAATGGTTCTTCAAAAAAACGAACTTTTTTCCGGTACAATCAGCGAAAATTTGCGTTGGGGCAACGAAAACGCTTCGGATGAAGAACTGATTCACGCCTGCAAGCTTGCCTGTGCGGACGAATTCATAAGCACTTTTCCCGATAAATACGAAACGCACATCGAGCAAGGCGGCGCAAACGTTTCCGGCGGTCAAAAGCAACGTCTTTGCATTGCCCGCGCACTGTTGAAAAAACCGAAAGTTTTGATTCTCGATGATTCCACAAGCGCGGTGGACACAAAAACTGACGCGGAAATTCAAAAAGCCTTTGCGGAATATATCCCGGAAACCACAAAAATCATAATTGCTCAACGTATAAGCTCCGTTAAAAACGCCGATAAAATAGTCGTTATGGACGACGGCAAAATAGTTGCAATAGGTAAACACAAAGAACTTCTTAATAATTGTCCCATTTATCAAGATGTATATAATTCTCAACGGAAAGGAGATAACAAAGATGATTAAGAAAACAAAAAATGAATCTCCGCTTTCAAATTTTGCAAAAAACACATCTCACAGCGACTCGCCACGTTCCGGTATGCCGCCAAAAGCCGATTTTAACCCGAAAACGTTAAAACGTATTTTTTCATATATGAAGGAATATAAAATCCAACTTATATTCGTTGTTATATGCATACTTTTAAGCGCTGTGGCAAGCGCGGCGTCTTCCCTGTTTTTGCAAAAACTTATAGACAATTATATTTCCCCGCTTTTGACAGAATCCCAACCGGTATTTAACGGACTTATAAAAGCGCTTGTTTTAATCGGAATAATATATGCCGTAGGCGTACTTTCCACACTTTTTTATAACAGAATTATGGTTACGGTTGCGCAAGGCACTCTGAAAAAAATACGCGACGATATGTTCGAAAAAATGCAACGTCTGCCGATAAAGCAATTCGACACACGCACAAACGGAGAAATAATGAGTCTTTATACCAACGACACCGATACTCTTCGCCAAATGATTGCGCAATCCATGTCGCAAATGATTTCTTCGGTATTTACAATTGTCACGGTGTTTATCTGTATGCTTTATACCAGCGTGTGGCTGACGCTTGCCGCAGTTGTTATATTGTTTGTAATTCTTCGGCTTGTAAAAGTCATTGCAAGTAAAATCGGCGTATTCTTCATAATGCAACAAAAGTGTCTTGCGGACGTTAACGGATATGTTGAAGAAATGATAAACGGTCAAAAAGTTATAAAAGTATTTTGTCATGAAGAAAGAGCCAAAGAAGAGCTTGGCAAAAAGAATCTTGCTTGGGCAAAAAGTGCCGCAAACGCCGGCGGCTATTCCAATTCCATGATGCCGATGATGAACGCTTTGGGCTATGTTCAATATGTTATAATCGCATTGCTCGGTTCTTATATGGCAATTAACGGTATTACCAATTTTTCGCTTAAAGGAACCGGAGCTTTAACGTTGGGAATGATTGCCTCTTTTCTCACTCTTTCCAGAAACTTTACGAATCCCGTTTCGCAAATTTCCAATCAATTCAATTCCATTGTTACCGCTCTTGCGGGCGCTTCAAGAATTTTTGAATTTATGGATGAAGAGCCCGAACAGGATAACGGTTATGTTACGCTTGTAAACGCAAAAGAAGAAAACGGCAAAATCATCGAAACTTCCGAACGTACCGGTTCTTGGGCATGGAAACATCCGCATCACGACGGAACGGTAACATATACAAAACTTTGCGGCAAAGTTGTTCTTGACGGCGTTGATTTTGGATATATTCCGGAAAAACAAGTTCTTTACGACATTTCGCTTTATGCCGAACCCGGACAAAAAATTGCGTTTGTCGGCGCAACGGGTGCCGGAAAAACCACAATTACAAATTTGATTAACAGATTCTATGATATTGCCGATGGGAAAATTCGATATGACGACATTAATATAAATAAGATAAAAAAAGCTGATTTACGGCGTTCGCTCGGTGTTGTACTTCAGGATGTCAATCTTTTTACGGATACGGTTATGGAAAATATCCGCTACGGTAACCCCGACGCCACGGACGAAGATTGCATAAAAGCCGCAAAGCTTGCAAATGCCGATTCATTCATAAGAATGTTGCCGGAAGGCTATCAAACGGTTCTAAAAGGCGACGGAAGCGGGCTTTCGCAAGGTCAACGGCAACTTATTTCCATAGCGCGAGCCGCAGTTTCCGACCCGCCGGTTATGATTTTGGACGAAGCGACATCTTCAATTGATACAAGAACCGAAGCTCTTGTGCAAGACGGTATGGACAAGCTTATGAAAGGAAGAACGGTATTTGTTATTGCGCACAGACTTTCAACGGTTCAAAACTCCGATGTCATTATGGTTTTAAATAAGGGGCATATTATCGAGCGCGGTAATCACGAAAAGCTTATTGCCGAAAAAGGCACGTACTATCAACTTTATACGGGAGCTTTTGAATTGGAATAATAAAAAACTACGACCGAAAGAGCAATTCTTTCGGTCGTTTTCAATATTACGCCTGCGGCAAACCGATTTCGGCATATCTTTTGGGAGAAACGCCCACATAATCTTTAAATACTTTTGAAAAATAATATACGTTACCGAACCCGCACATTTCCGAAATTTCGGTTACGGAATAACGTTTTGTTATAAGAAGCTCTTTGGCTTTTTCAATTCTCAGCATTGTTACATATTTAACCGGAGAACAACCGTATTGCATTTTAAAAAGCGTTTTGAAATAGGAATAGGAAAGTCCCGATTGTTTGCACATTTTTTTAAAGTCAAAATCGCATTTGCAATAATTCCCCGAAATATAATTGTATGACGGCAAAATTTTTTTGTAACCGGCCGTTGAAATATATTTTTCCGAATATACCTGTATTATTTTTATTACGGCATAAAACAACGACATACATTCGGAATAATATCCTTTCTTTTTTTCGTTCCACACATTATATATTTTAACAAACAAGCTTTTAAGTTCAGTCATATTTTTTAAAACTTTCGCTTCGCACGGCACATTTTCTGTTATATCAAAATAAATATCAATGCAATATCCGTTTGAAACTCGTTCCACCGTATATTCGCCTTTTATTTTTCCTTTTGGTAGATACCTTAACGAATTCGGTTCATCTCTAAAGCTTTTATCGCCGAAAACAACGTTATCTTCTCCGGAAACAAAAAAATTAGTTCGTGCGTTGTTAAAAAAGAATCATAACGCACTTTTGCTTTTTGTCCAAATTCATCTTCGGTGGAATACATATTTACAGAATATATTTTAGAAACCGTAAGCGTTTTATTTTCAAACAATCTCATATTAAACATCTCCTTCAAATCTGATTATACCGCATTTAATTTTAAAAATCAACGGCAAAACAAAACTTTTACAGTCATAAATTATAAAAACGATAAAAATTTCATTTACATTAAAGTTCAAACATAGTATAATACAAACATAAAAATTAAATAAAGCGGAAAGGAACAAAAAATGCTTGAAAGAATAA
Source organism: uncultured Oscillospiraceae bacterium (assembly GCA_964544455.1). Classification (GTDB taxonomy): domain Bacteria; phylum Bacillota; class Clostridia; order Oscillospirales; family CAG-382; genus SIG622. The sequence goes on along the minus strand of CAZJCI010000175.1, from coordinate 898 downwards.
AAAAACTTGCCGATATGACAATAAAAGGAGAAATGTATGTTGAACCCACTCAGACAAAATATAAAAAAGAAGATATATTTTTATCCCCCGTTATAATGAGCGCAAAACGTTCCAAGGAATACATTTTGAATCAAACACCGTATATAAGCGAATATACGGCTTTAACCGGTTATCTTCGATTCGGCTTCGACGTTATGGGAGATATTTTCAATCGCAACGGACACTCGAATTTTGCCATGCTTATGAACAGCTTTTATAATCAACCGATTGACGGAATATGCACATTTGAATGGCAACACAGCGTTGCCGATTTTGAAAAAGCAATTCGCATAGGCATTAACGGTTATAAATCCGAAATTGCAAAATCCAAAGCAAAACATAATGCAAAGGAAAAAATCGAATTTTTGGAAGGGCTTGACATGATTGCCGACGGTATAATCGGTTGGGCTGAAAAATGCTCTCAAGCGGCGTTTGCCGAAGCCCAAAAAACCGATAATTCGGAATATAAAAGCAATTTGATTTTGCTTGCAAACGCCCTTAAAAACGTTCCCGCCAATCCCGCCAAAAGTTTTTATGAAGCCGTTCTTACCGTTTATGTTATATACGCTTTTGTTCCGGACAGCGTGGGTTGCCTTGACAGATACCTTTATCCTTATTACGTTAAGGATATTGCAAACGGAACTCTTAATAAAGAAACTGCAAAGGCATATTTGCAAGAGCTTTTTTTAATGCTTCAGGCAAGAATATCCATAAAATCCGACAGATTTTACCGTGGCGGAGAATCGCATTTTTGCGTTGGAGGATACCTTGAAAACGGCGAAGACGGCTTTAACGAACTTTCCGCGCTTATTCTTGAAAGCTTAACGGAATTGCCGACTTGGATTCCACAAATTTCACT
>CAZJCI010000174.1:0-4809 GCA_964544455.1 uncultured Oscillospiraceae bacterium | reverse complement strand
CGGAATCCGCAAAATTAAAGCAGAATTTTCGGATCGTATTCGGGTTTTTTATAAAGATTTTCGCTTGCGGCAATTTCGTTTTTAAACACGTCCTGCCATTCTTCCGCGTTGAAATCGTCAATGGCAACGGAAACCCACATATTTTGACAACCCAATGTTTGCACAAGAGCTTTTTCCAAAGCTTTTGCAAGTTCCTTTTTTTGTTCTTCGCTTCTTCCTTCAATCATTTTTACGTGAATGTGTGGCATAATTTTTTGTTCTCCTTTGATTTTTTATCGTATTTTTTCTGATTTTTTTCGCATTTTATCGAATTTTTTCCCGTTTTTTTCAATAAATATCCTGCTTTTTCCCGCCCGAATCACACCGTTTTTACACGGTTTTGACGCCGTTTGGCACGGTTTTTTGCGGGGGATTTCGCAAACTGCGGTTCGAGACCAAAGGTGCCTCGAATGCGTTGTCAAGAAAACGCATTTGGAAACCGCCACCTTATAAAGCACCGACATTCGGTGCTTAGAAAAAAAGTTGGGCAAAAAACTTTCTTTTGGGGTTGGAAATCTTTTATGTGGATTGTTGGAATTTTTGTTTTTAGCGGGTTGTTTCGGCTTTGTTTCGGAATTGTTTCGTTTTTGCGGTGGAAGATTCCGAAAACGATATTCGCCGAATGTTGTAAATTTAGGAAAATACACGGCATACCGACGTTGTATATGACAAATAACGGAATAAATCTATCCTTGCCGCCGCAACCTACGCAAAAATTACGGTAAAACCTATCCTCGCCGCCGCAACCTACGCAAAAATTACGGTAAAACCTATCCTCATTGCCGCAATCTACGCAAAAATTACGGTAAAACCTATCCTCACCGCCGCAACTTATACAAAAATACACAGCAAAATTCGCCCTCACAACCGCAACCCAAAAAAATTTCCCTCCCAAAAAGAAAATTCTTTTGCGTCGCTTTTCTTTTAAGAAAAGCGACCGGGGGTCAAGGGGCGCGAAGCCCTTGTCGCACTCCGCTGAGTGCGAAATCCACCTCTGTTGCCGTCCGCAGAGGACGAAATCCCCCTTGTCGCCGTTCGCAGAGGATGCCCCATTGCAGACGGCGAAATATCACATTATTTGTTCCATTTCGGGTTCTTTTCAAGATTTTTAAGCTCTCGACGCTGTTTTTTTATAATCCGCTTTTGCTTTGAACATTCCCTCAGCTTCATAGCGAAAATCGCAAGCCAAACAGCCGAAAATACCGCCGCGCACAATATTTTGAGCAACGAATATTCAACGTTGCGTTCTCGTTGCTTTTCGGATATTGTTTTACCCGTTTGAGCGTTTGTTAGGACGGTTTTTGAGTTTACTTGCTTTTTTATAATACACTTATTCATAATTTTCAGTCCGTCTTGGACATTATTTAATAAAGTGCAAAAAAATTCTTTTGTTTTTTCGGTATTCATTGCCGACCGCCTTTCTTTTTTATTGCTTATTTTTGTTTTTTTTCCGGTTTTTATGCGTTTTATGCGAATACGTATACATATTCTCGGCTCGTTTTTCGCAATCCGAGTCGGTTATTTTGTTATATATTATAAATTATAAAACGACGGCGGAAGCCGCTGTGCTCCGCCGCCGATACCGAAATTAAAATCAATCAATTCATTGCGATGAGCTCTTTTGCTATTTCAAGATAAGCCAGCGCGCCTTTTGAATATTTGTCGTAATAAATTGCGGGCATTCCGTAGCTTGGAGCTTCCGATAGCTTGACGTTTCGGGGAACGGGCGTTTTGAACAGCTTTCCCGCAAAGTGCTTTTTTATTTCTTCAAGCACCTGAAGCGAAAGATTTAATCTGCCATCGAACATTGTTATTATTACGCCCATAAGATTAAGCTCCGAATTATAAAGCCGTCTTACCTGAGCTATTGTCATTGTCAGTTGCGAAAGCCCCTCCAGCGCGTAATATTCGCATTGCATGGGTACAACCACGCTGTCCGCCGCCGTAAGCGCGTTTATTGTTAAAAGCCCAAGCGACGGCGGGCAATCGATGAATATGTAATCGTATTTATCCCGCAGGGAATCCAGCGTTGCTTTTAGCTTATATTCCCGCTCCGGAACGTCCACAAGTTCCAATTCCGCACCCGCAAGGGCTATGTTGGACGGCATTACGTCCAAATGCGGAAACTTTGTGTTTTTTATTATTTTATCGGTATCCGAAAGCTCGATTAAACAATCGTATACCGAAAGCGTGTTGCGCTTGTTTACACCTACACCGCTTGTTGTGTTGCCCTGCGGGTCCAAATCCACAAGCAAAACCTTTTTTCCGAGTTTTCCCACGCTTGCGGCAAGGTTCACTGCGGAGGTGGTTTTTCCGACGCCGCCTTTTTGGTTTGCCAATGCTATTATTTTGCAGTTGTTTTCTTCGCTTTTCACGTTAATTTATCGCTTATCGCCGCTTTGAGCGGCAGTTCCTTTCGGTAATAATTTATGTTTTTAAACGTTTTTTTGGAGAAATTATTCTACCTACATATAATATACCACATATTTTATGAAAAGTCAATTTTATATCGCAAATTTTTTGTTTTGTACGGAACTTTTTTTTGAAATACGAAATCTTGATATTGTTTTTTAAAACGGTCAATATTTTGTGCTTGTGCGGCTTTGCTTGTTGTTTTTAACCGTCTTTTTCGGCTTTATTTTTCCTAATTTTCTACGTTTTGACCAAATTTTCGACTGTTTTCCGTCTTTTGGGGCTTATTTCCAAAAATAGTTTTCGGTATTTTTACTTGCATTTACTTGAATTTTTTTTAAAATCGGAGTATAATTTAAGGCGTTTGCTGAAAACGGTTGATTAATCCGTTTTTGCTTGCGGTAAATTCGACGCTTGAAATTCGATATTTTTGATTTATAACTTATAAAAATTGAGTAGTTTATATTCGTTTTTTAAGCAATATGCACAAACGTTTATTATTTGACGCTTTATTTTTAAAAGTGTGTTTAATATTCGAACGAGTTTACCGATTATTAACAATATTCGATGATGATTTTATAACGAGAGGAGTGTTGGAATGATTGATTTCGGCACGGTGAAACGGAATTTTTTAAAAAATTCACTTATTAAGCTTATCGGCAAAAAGTATAACGTTATTTCGGCGTATTTTGCGGTCGCTTTAATTGCGTTCGGCTCGGCGCATATTTATGCCAATTCTGCAAGACAGCCTGCGTTTGAACTTTATGTGGACGGAAATAAGGTTGGTTGTGTGCGTTCGGCGCAAACCTTTGCGGCGGCAAAGCTTGAAGCGGAAGAAGTTCTTATGGACTTCAGCGGCGTTGCGTACAGATTCCCCGCCGAGTGCGCGACTTATAAGCCGATATTGACAAGCTCTCCCGAATATTTAAGCGTGGACGAAATTAAGGAATTTTTAATAAACGACGCAAAAAGCGATTTTTGCACGGGGTTCGGGCTTTATATCGACAACACGCTTGTTGCGGTGGGCAAATCTCAAGAAGAGCTTGAAAAAATTTTGAGCGAAACTTTGGAGCTTTACAGCGAACTTTATTCTTCCGTTAAAACTGCGGACGATATTGTTTCTTTTAATTCTTCCACGGAAATTCGGCGCATTAACGTGCCGCAAAATTCCGTTTCGTCGTATGAAGAAATACGTTCGATTTTGGGGTTGGACAGTCTTACCAATTTAAGCGACATTTTACTTGCCGACAATTCGGTTTCCGATGAAATGACGGTCAGCGATATTTCCGAAATGCTTCCGGAACTTGCGGAAATAACGCCGAACGACATTTCGCTTGCTCTTCCCGCCGAAAACGTATATCCCGTTGCGGAATTTGCGGACGGAGTGGACGTTGGCGTCGGTTCGGGTTCCGTATCGGATTTGGGCGGTTCGGCAACTCTTTCGTTTCAATCGCAGGCGGTGGAGGTTGTGAGAGAAGTTCTTGCGGGCGAGGACGAAATAATTTATGACGACTCTCTTGCCGAGGGCAAAAAGGTTCTTGTGCGTTGCGGCGTATACGGCATTAAAGAAAGCACATACGACGTTACCTATATTAACGGTGAGGAAATTACGAGAACTTTGGTATCCGATGAAGTTATAAAAGAGCCCGTTTCCAAGCAGTATAAAGTCGGTACGAAAAAGACGAATGTGGGCGCAAAGGCTACGTTTGTTCCTGCCGACCCGGGTTCAACCGAGCCCGTTGCAACCGGGACTTATATTCTTCCTTCGGCGGGAACGATTACCTCGACTTTTGAAGGACGAACGCTTTTCGGCGAATACGAATTTCACGGTGCGGTTGACATTGCAAACTCCATGGGGACAAGCGTTTATGCTTCCGACGGCGGCGTTGTTACTTTTGCGGGCTGGTATGATTCCTACGGCAACTGCATTATTATCAACCACGGAAACGGAATTGAAACTCTTTATGCTCATTTAAGCGCGTTTTCGGTTCAGGTGGGCGATTCCGTGGGGCAAGGCTGGAAAATCGGCGAGATGGGCGCGACGGGACGAGTTACGGGAACGCACGTTCACTTTGAAGTGAGAAGCGGCGGTCAGCGTGTGGACCCTATGTTATATGTAAATCAATGACGGTCTGTTGTAACCGTTTATAAATATACTTTCAACGGAGAGCTTGACGGCTCTCTGTTTTTTTGTTGGTGTTGTAAGAGGGCTTTTACCGACTGTAAGAGGATTTCGCCGACTGCGGTCGGCGACAAGGGCTGTTCGCCCTTGACCTCACCCGCTTTTTGAAAAAAGCGGGGCAAAAACTTTCCTTTGGCGTGGGAAAAATTTTTTAAGTTACTGCGGTAAGGGAGGGT